>JAAEOR010001032.1 GCA_024222895.1 Hyphomicrobiales bacterium
AGTACCTGACCGTCTCCCACACGAAGAGCGACTCACCGGGTCGCCTGGAGCGACACCGGCGGTCGGCCGATACGACCCATCTGCAGCTCAGCGCTGGTCAGGTCGGTGACGCGTGGGCGACCTGTTCGCGTCGGTCTTCAGCACACCCCCGAGAGGGCCTTCGTCGCGGATCGCGCCGACAGGTTCCACGAGGTCGGCTGGTCGTCGCCCGCGCTTGGACAGAGGGCGGTGAGCGCTTCTTGGCGCTGGTCGGGTTCGAGCGCGGCCAACGCGTCGATGAGAGCTGGGACCGAGTCGTCGGAGAGGGTGAGCGCGTAGCTGAGGTCGAAGTCGGCGCCGTCGGTGATCCGGGCGACGTTGCGCTCGACGACCATCTGCTCGGGGTTGATGACGTTCACGAAGCCCAACGCGATGAGGGCTGCGCACAGCACGGCACCCGGTAGCCACTGGCGACGGCTCCCGAAGCCGGCGAGCGCGAGGCCGGCGAGGACGAACACGGCGCCGATCCACCAGGCGAACGTGGCGCTGTAGAGCCG
>JAAEOR010001033.1 GCA_024222895.1 Hyphomicrobiales bacterium
AAAAATGCTGCAACAAACTGGCGACGCGCGGCTTCTCGACAGAAAGTAGGTCCATGGTCAGCTCCGAATCAGGTCAGGAACAACGGAATCACCACCATGGTTAATTCTTAATTGCCGTTAACCCGAACTCGCTACCGTCACGCCTACCGCCCGCCCCTTGCTGATATAGTCCAACACATGCTCTACTCACGGGTCGTGCAAGTTACTATTAGTAACTGTCGGATTACTTAGCGGAACGGTGTTCTCGCCCCTTCCCGGCGCCGTCCTCTCAGATGACGATCTGGGTCTTCAAGGCGCCGGGCCTTTCGTGCAGCGTGCTTTTGTTTTTCCAGCAGATCAAATAGACACGATCAGTGAGTATCCCGCGGGGGGAATGAGGGCGCAATGACTGTCAAGAGCACCAGCAAGCCCGGCACGCGCAGTGCGGAAGCAACCCAGGCGCGCATTCTTGCTGCCGCGAAGATAGAGTTTGCCAAGAATGGTCTGGGTGGCGCCCGGGTTGACGTCATCGCCGAGCGCTCCAAGGCGAACAAACGCATGATCTATCACTACTTCAACAGCAAGGAAGAGCTGTTCCAGTGCGTCCTGGAGGACGCTTACGTTGACATCCGCACCGCAGAACAGGACCTCGATCTCAATCATCTGCCACCGGTTGATGCGCTGGAATCGCTCATCCGCTTCACCTGGGAGTACTATCTCAAGAACCCTGAATTCATCACACTTGTGAACAGCGAGAACCTGCACAAGGCCAAGCACCTTAAGAAGTCCAGAGTCATCCGTGCCGTCAGCCAGCGCTTCGTGAGTATGGTCGGTGAGATCCTTGATCGCGGGGTGAAGTCCGGCGACTTCCGTGCGGGCGTCGACCCTGTCCAGCTCAATATCACCATCGCCGCGATCGGCTACTACTACCTGACCAATCGGTTCACCGGCTCGATCGTCTTTGGAAGAGATTTCATGGTGGCCGAAGCGCTGGCAGAGCGTCTGGATTTCAATATCGAGACGATCATGCGGCTAGTACAGGCGGACTGAAGACGGCATGGACAGCCAATGCGGCGGACCCTGGTTTGATCTCAACGAGGCGTGCTCTGCTGCGCGCTTGACGCTATCGTGCGATTGAGCAACGTCCCAACAACCGACCGGCATCATCGACATCATGAATGATCAAACCGATGGTCTCCCCGAACGGGAATCGATGGAGTTTGACGTCGTCATCGTCGGGGCCGGGCCGGCGGGCCTCGCCGCGGCGATCCGGCTCAAGCAGGCGGCCCCGGACCTTTCGGTCGTGGTGCTGGAAAAGGGCGCCGAGGTCGGGGCCCATATCCTTTCAGGTGCCGTGATCGATCCGATCGGGCTGGATCGCCTGCTGCCGGACTGGCGCAGCGAGGAGACACCGATCCGGACGCCGGTCACATCGGATCGATTCCTGTGGCTGGGACCGGCCGGCGCAATCCGTCTGCCAACTTTCCTCATGCCACCCTTGATGAGCAATCACGGCTGCTACGTAGTGTCGCTCGGCGATGTCTGTCGGTGGCTGGCGGAAAAAGCCGAGGCGCTCGGGGTCGAGGTCTTTCCGGGTTTCGCTGCGGTCGAAACGTTGCACGATCAAGACGGCACGGTCATTGGTGTCGCGACCGGCGACATGGGCGTCGGCAAGGATGGCAAACCGAAACCGACATTTGAACGCGGCATGGCCCTCCACGCCAAATACACACTGATTGCAGAAGGTGCGCGGGGCTCGCTTGCGAAAAAGCTTACAGCCCGCTTCGACCTCGACGCCGGGCGCGAGCCACAGAAGTACGGCCTTGGCCTGAAGGAGCTCTGGCGTATCGACCCGGCCCGTCATCAACCCGGACGGGTCCAGCATTCGTTCGGCTGGCCGCTCGACAACCGAACCGGCGGCGGATCGTTTCTTTATCATCTCGATGACGACCTGGTCTCCGTCGGATTTGTCGTCCACCTCAACTACCGTAACCCCGACCTGTCGCCGTTCGAGGAGTTCCAGCGCTTCAAGACCCACCCGGCGATCGCGCCAACCTTCCAAGGCGGCGAGCGACTGTCATACGGCGCCCGTGCGATCACCGAGGGGGGCATCCAGTCGGTTCCGAAGCTCGTGTTCCCTGGCGGAGCAATCGTCGGCTGCGCCGCCGGGTTCCTCAATGTCCCGAGGATCAAGGGCAGCCACAACGCAATCCTGTCCGGCATTCTCGCGGCCGACCATGTTGCCGCAGCAATCGCCGCAGGCCGGACCGGCGATGAACTGACCACCTATGAGGAAGGATGGCGGGCGACTGAGATCGGTCGTGACCTGAGGCGGGTCCGCAACGTCAAGCCATTGTGGTCAAGGCTGGGAACGGTGGCCGGCATAGCGGCTGGTGGACTGGACATGTGGACCAATACGCTGGGCTTCTCGTTCTTCGGTACCGTGGCCCACGGAGGTCCGGATCACGCGGCGACATTGCCTGCCAAGGACATTGCGCCGATCCGCTACCCAAAGGCGGATCGCCATCTGACCTACGACCGCGCCAGCTCGGTCTATCTCGCCGCCACCAGCCACGACGAGGACCAGCCGGTTCATCTCCTCGTCGGAGACATGGCCCTTCAGACAGAGTCTGAACACGACGTCTATGGCGGTCCGTCGGCACGGTACTGCCCGGCTGGCGTCTACGAGTGGCTCGAAGCCGACGACGATAGGCCCCGCTTTGTCATCAATGCGGCCAACTGTGTTCACTGCAAGACCTGCGACATCAAGGACCCCAACCAGAACATCACCTGGGTCCCGCCAGAGGGCGGCAGCGGTCCCAATTATCGGGGCATGTGAGCGATGGCGGCAACAGCGACCAATGGCGTGCCCACTCCTGGAAGGACTACGCCGAGCACGCGTCTCGCTGGTCCGGCTTGCTGCCAGCGGCCAGACGCGCGCGACCTAAAGGTCTACCTTTTGGTGAATTCGACAGCCACGGCACCAGATCAGTCAGCAGTTCTGCGAATTCATTCGGCGATTGGGACGATGAAAAACATATGTCCACCCGGCCCATGATGTCGCTGCGTTCGGCAACCGCTTGTTCTATCTCCTTGGCAAAGTTCTGATAGAACTCCTGGGATTTCTTGAGAAGCACAAAGCCGAAGCGCAATTCAGGCAGAACCGGGATCAATCTGCTCGGAAAAATGCCTTTGCCATGGTAGCCGACGCGATGTGCCGATTCGGCGATTCTGCGCATAGTCTCTTCACGCACCACCGAGCGTCCGTTCAGTGCACGGTCGACCCTCGTGACACTCACACCCGCTTCGCGAGCGACGTCCTTGATTGTCGGTCTTCCGGCCACTTTCTGTCTCCATGAAGGTTTTGCGTCATCTAGCCCAACGCGAAACGACTGCTAGCGGCAAAACAGGCCTTTTTGGGCGAGAGGGACGGAGCGCAGTTCCGCGCTCGGATCAAGACCACCAGGACGGCCCGCCGCCCTGCCGATGCTTGACTAGCACCAGCAATACGGGATCGGCAGGAGAAGCCCAGCTAAGAAGAACGGAATCACGAGCAAGCAAACGGTTCGTTCGGCGGCTGACTCAGGAGACCCCGATCGCGGCGCTGTCTCCAATCCTACATGATCCGCAAGCTTGACGAAGAAATCGCGAAAGACCGGATTGCGCTTGATGTGCCGGACATAGCGCATCGGACGACGGGCGGCATCGAAGGACCAGGTCATGTCGCTTGTCAGAATCGGCGTTGAGCGGATTACGCTCGGACACCATTCGTGATTGATCAGCCAGGCAATCGCCGACCGGCGAGTGATGCAATATCGCAGCATCATCGCCTCGTATCTGAGGCCGATACCTCTCGCAGTGGCTCGCGGCAGTCTTATGGTTCCTCTCCTGCGATGCTCTACTATCCTGTTGACACGCTTGATGCAAAAATGCAGTTGATGCTGCATGTCTGCATCAGACGCAAAATCGGAACGCGCTTCGAACCCTGTGGACATCAGCGTTCGCGCCGAGGTCCTCGATGCGTCCAGCGAAGCCTGTTGGTGTATCGAATTTGGAATTCCGGTCGACGTGACCGCGCCGGATTCCGAAGTCGTTCGCCAGGTTTTCGAGAATGACCCCTATTGGCGCTTTTCCAATCCTGCGATGGCGCGATTGTATCTGCTGCCCGGCGACGAGAACTTGAACGATCGCCCGGTCGACGAAATCTTTCCGCGCAATCCGCAGAACGAAGAGTTTGTTGTAAACCTCATCGCGAATGGCTTTGAAGTGGACGCGGCCCCAGCGCTAGACACGCGATATGATGGGGTTCAGATTGATGTGGAGAATGATGTGCGCGCCCATATCGAGGATGGACGCCTCATTCGAATGTTCGGCATTGTGCGCGACATCTCCAAGCATCGTCGGCGCGAAGCTGCTCTCCAGACACAGCTTAGAAACTCACTCGGCGTTCTCAACACCGTCCCGATGCCGGTCCTCGCGATCGACAAAAATGGTGACATTCTCCTGGTTAATGCCGCCACAGAGCGTCAGCTGTCTATGCGGCAGCGAGATCTGACGGGTCAAAGTCTCAGGGCGGTTCTTGCCCTGACCTACGGCGAACGGCCCGCCCGGAGAATTGAAGATATGGCCAGACAGGCCCTCAAGACGATCGCACCGACAACCAAGATCGTGGAGACCCCTAATCTGAATCTGAACTGGTCGGTCACAACCAATGGCACCGGTGAAACGGTCGCAGCAGTGATCACCGCGATTCCGGCCAAAGCCGGCGAGTTGGTCCATGCCTGACGCAGCCATTTCGGAGCGCCTCTCGACGGTTCTGAGGCTTAGCGATGACGGCTACATTTTGCTCGGTGATGGTGGGATCGTTGTCGACGCCAACGAGGAGGCCAGCCGGGGGTTCGGCGTCGAGCCAAAGGATCTGACCGGCCGGGCGCTCGACACTATCCCGATTGAGGGGGTAGCTTGGAAGAGTCTCGTCGAGGCTTGCGCCAAGGGTGGACGGACGGACCTTTATCTCAACCTCCCCGCCGGGCGACGGGTGCTCGCCAGCCTCCGCCGCACACCCCACGCGGATGCAATTGAGCTGATAAAGCTCTGTGATCTGGAGATTTTCGACTATCGACGAGGGATTGCGCAGGGCGGAAAGCCTGAAAACGCACTGGGGTTCATGGCGAGCAACCGAACGCGCCCTGACTTTGAGGTGCAGCGAACACTGTCGCCGGAACTGCACCGTACTCTTTCGCGCGGCGAACGGGCAATGCAGCGCGGCGCGCCGATTCTGGTTTCCGGTGAATCAGGTGTCGGCAAATCGGAGGTCGCCCGGTTCCTGCATAACAGCGTTGCCCGCGCCAGCGACCCCTTTGTGTCAATCAATTGCGCGGTTGCCGCGAATTTGAACCTCGCATCCTTGCTTTTCGGCGAGGACAGCAACAGCGATGGCGCGATTTACCGCGCCGCAGGCGGAACACTGTTCTTGGATGAAATTGCCGAAGTGCCCTTGGACGTGCAGGCGCGCCTGGTCGGCTTTCTGGAAGACAGCATCCTTGATGCGGCGAGCAAACGCGCGTCGATCGCGTCCGGCACGCGGTTGATCACAGCGACAAATCGCAATCTTCAGGAATTGGTCAAAGAGAGTCGTTTTCGCCCGGACCTTTATTATCGGATCGCCGTGGTCGGTCTGGCAGTCCCGCCTCTGCGGCAAACACCCAGGCTGATCCGGCATTTGACCGATCGGTTTTTGCTCACCCTCAACCGGCGGCGCAGGACCCCGATTGAGGTTCCGGATCGCTTCCGCGAGGCTCTTGACGACTACAGCTTCCCGGGAAACATCCGCGAGCTGCTCAACATCGTCCAGAAAGCCGCTATTCTCATCGAAGATGCTCAAGATATGGAAGAGTTGATGTCGGACCTGATCACAGCCGGCCAGATTCTTCCTGAGCCCGGGTTTGCCGAGCCAGCGACGTTCGACCTGAAGACGGAAGTGAAGCGATTCGAACGCGCACTGATCGACAAGGCGATACGGGTCCACGGCAGCAAACGAAAAGCCGCCAAAGCCCTCGGTGTTGACATCGGAACGGTCGTGCGAAAAACGGCCACCAGTTCCTAGTTTCCAAATCATCTGACCAAAGGGAGGAGAAAAGATGAAAAAGAGAGAAACCCTGGCAACGATATTGGCAACCTCGGTTGCCGTTGCACTTGCCGTACCGGCCTTGGCCGCCGGTGAACTAAACCTGCTGACCTGGGAGGGGTATGCGGACGAGAGTTTCATGTCGAAGTTCGAGGAGAGCTCCGGATGCAAGGTCAACGCGACCTATGTCGGATCGAATGACGACTTCGCGCCGAAGCTCGCCGCAGGTGGCGGCGTCTACGATCTGATCTCCCCTTCGGCCGATACGACGGGCCTGATGATTGACGCCGGTTTTGTTGAGCCGATTGATACGTCCAAGATCGAGAACTGGGACAATATCTACGAGAAGTTCCGGAGTCTGGACGGCGTACAGCGCGACGGTACGGTCTATGGAGTGCCTTACACCTGGGGTGCAATTGCATTCATGTATCGCGATGACAAATTCGACACGCCTCCGACATCCCTGGCCGAACTCTTCGATCCGAAGCATACCGGCAAGGTAGCGCTCTGGGATGATAAGTCGGCGATCTATGTCGCTGCCCGGCTAAACGGCGACACCAATATCTACACGCTTTCCGACGACCAGATCGAAGCCGCCAAAGAGCGGTTGATCGCGCAAAAGCCGATTGTCAGGAAATATTGGGCGACGGCCGGCGAGTTGGTCGACCTTTATGCCGGCGGTGAAGTCTACATTTCCAACACCTGGGCCGGCTATCAGTCCTCGCTGCTCGCCGACAAGGGCATCAAGGTCACCGAGTTCATCCCTGAGGAGAACGCTGAAGGTTGGATGGATTCCTGGATGATCGTCAAAGGGAACGAGAATCTCGACTGCACTTACAAGTTCATCAATATGCAGCTGAGCGAACTTGGCCAGTGCGGTGTCGCCAATGTCAACGGCTATTCGGTCGCAAATCCGGCCGCAGCCAAGACCTGTATGACGCCGGAGCAATTCGCAACATTGCATCAAGACGATCCGGATTATCTCGACAGTCTCTTGATGTGGAAACCGCTTGGCGAGCGGCTCGAGGTTTACACCAACGCCTGGAACGCCGTTAAGGCGCAATAGCGGGCGATCCGTTCCACCTGAATCGGACCGCCGCTCTTTGGCCTCCGGTTCTTCACTCTTTCCGGGCGGAAAAGTGCTCACACTTTTCCTGAAAACGCTCTAGCGTCGCCTCGGGATGATATTGGGGCGTGCTCGGCACGCCCCAGCCTTCCCATTGAATGGCACGTGTCTGAGATGCCAGTGATCATCGAGCTGAACAATATCAGCAAGCATTTCGGCACCGTAGTCGGCGTCGAGCGGGTCGACCTTGCGGTGAAAGATGGAGAGTTCCTGACCCTGCTGGGTCCGTCGGGCTGTGGCAAGTCGACCTTGCTGCGCATGATTGGCGGATTCGAGACGCCGACCACCGGAACGATCAGGATCGCCGGAACCGACGTAACGCATGTCCCGCCGCAGAGGCGAGACGTCAACATGATGTTCCAGGATTACGCCCTGTTTCCTCATATGAGTGTCGGCCAAAACATTGCCTACGGCCTGCAGATGAAAGGGCTCAAGGGCGCCGCCGCTCAGGAGAAAGTGCGTGGTGCGTTGGCGCTGGTCGGTCTGGAGGACAAGATCGACCAGCAGCCCCATCAGTTGTCCGGTGGCCAGAAGCAGCGCGTTGCCTTGGCCAGGGCGATCGTGCGCGAGCCGAAAGTTCTGCTGCTCGACGAGCCGCTATCGGCGCTCGATGCCAAACTGCGCGAGCAGATGCAGGTCGAACTGAAGCACATGCATGATCAACTCGGCATAACCTTCGTCATGGTGACCCACGATCAGACCGAGGCTCTGGTCATGTCGGACCGGGTCGCCGTGATGGAAGAGGGACGGATCGCCCAAGACGGAACGCCTGAAGAGCTGTACGAAAAGCCGCGGTCGCCCTATGTGGCGAATTTCATCGGTACAACCAATTTCTTGCCGGCCAAGTTCGTTTCACAATCGGGCACGGAAGCCGTAGTTGAGGTTGCCGGTCAGAGAGTTTCGGTTGTCGATGCCGCGGTTCATTTGAACGGTTCACCCCTGCAGATCGGAATTCGCCCGGAAAAGGCGCGCGTACTCAATTCCGGCGAAGACAAACCGGCCAACGTCCTTGAGGCCGAGGTCCAGGAGACTATCTACCTCGGGCTTGGTCTTCGAACCGTCACGCGACTTGCCGATGGCAGCGAGATGCTCATCGATAGCATGCTTCCGCAGGGATTACGCCATTCGCCTCACCCGGGCCCCGGCGAGCGGATCCAAATCGGGGTTGAGCCACATAACGTCTTGTTGTTCGAAGCGGAAAGCTGACCAATGAGCATCCGCTTCTTCGACCGCATATCGACGCTGTTGATCCTCGGTATTCCGCTGCTTTGGATCATCGTGTTCATGCTGGTGCCATACGGCGTCCTGCTCACTTACAGTTTTTGGCTCAAAAAATACCCGTTGTTTGTCCCTGCGTTTCAGTTTGGTAATTACTGGACCCTGCTCACCGACCCTCAATATTTCCACGTGCTTGGTCGGACGCTGAAGATCTCGACATTGGTTTCGGCCGCCTCCTTGCTGTTGGCCTATCCGTTTGCGTATTACCTCGTCTTCAGGCTGAAGAGCGACACTTGGCGCGCAGTCCTGTTCATGGCGGTGATTGCGCCGCTTTGGGTCTCGTACCTGCTTCGTGCCTACGTCTGGAAGACGATCCTCGGCACCGAAGGGATCCTCAACGCCTCCTTGATGGGTCTTGGCGTCGTCAATGAGCCCCTGGATATCTTTCTCTACAGCCAGTTCGCCATGGTCGTGACGCTCACTTACATTTTCATCCCATTCATGGTGATGCCGATCTATACGGCACTTGAGAAAATTCCAAGGAACCTCACCGAAGCATCCGCCGATCTTGGCATGGGGCCGCTTCAGACCTTCTTCCGGGTGACCGTACCGCTCTCCATGCCGGGCATCGTTGCCGGCTTTACCATGACGTTTTGCCTGAGCTTTGGCGATTTCATCGCACCGTTTCTGGTTGGCGGACCGGACGGACTCATGGTCGCGAACGTAATCGCTTCGCAATTCGGTGCGGCGCTGAACTGGCCACTGGGCTCCGCCCTGGCGGTCGTCATGCTGATCATGGTGTTGTCGATAATCTCGGCCTCGGATTGGTTCGAGCAGTCAGGCAAGGTGGAGATGTGAGATGACCCTCGCCGTGCTTTCAGACCAGCGACAACGGATCAATCGTTGGGGCGCGGACGGTGCGTTCACGACCTTCGTCTGCTTGCTGATGGCCTTCCTGTATTTGCCGATCGCGATCCTGATTATCTTCAGCTTCAACGACTCGCGCACCCTCGCCTGGCCGCTGACTGGCTTTACGTGGGATTGGTATCAGAAGCTGTTCTCGAATGACGCGCTGATCGAGGCCGTCGGCAACAGTTTCTATGTCGCGACTTTCTCCACTATGCTCACGCTGCTGGTTGGCATTCCCGCAGCCATGGCGCTCGACAAATTCAATTTTCCCGGCAAGACCCTGTTCCGCCGACTTCTGCTGTTGCCGATCGCCTTGCCGGGTATCGTGACCGGCATTTCCATGCTGAATATGTTCAGAATATTCGGGTTCAATCTGAGCCTCGAGACGGTGATCCTGGGGCATGCGACGGCCCTCCTGGCAGTGGTCGTCACCCAGATATTTGCGAGACTGCAGCGACTGCCGAAATCATTGGGTGAAGCGTCATCCGACCTCGGCGCCAATGCATTCCAGACGTTCTGGTTCGTTATACTTCCGAACATCCGCACGGCAATAATCGCTTCTGGCCTGCTTTCCTTCGTCCTGTCCTTCGACGAAATTCCCGTCACTTTTTTTCTGACCGGCCGGGATAACACTCTGCCGATGTTTATCTATTCGACCATGCGGCGCGGTGTAACGCCGGAGATCAACGCAGTGGGAACGCTGATCGTGTGCGCCTCAGTGGTGCTCATCATCACGTCGGTCGTAATCATGCGCGATAGAAACGCCAGACAATGATCGAGCACGCGCATGGGCCTGGTGGGGCGAACTCGACATGTGAACCGCGTTTGCGGCCAGGCTCTCGCTCAAATCCCAAATTCAAAGGCTCTACCGGGCCGCGGACTTGCCGATGGTCACTAGGATTCAGAATCTTCGCTCTTTCCGGCGGCAACCGGCGCACACTCTTTCTGATAACGCTCTAGCAAAGGGAGGAAAACATGAACGAAATGGGCGCGGTCCAGGCGGGACCAACCGACGGTGTTCTGATCAACGGCGCGTGGGAGCCCGGATCGGCCGGGACCTTCGAAGTGCGCAATCCGCATTCCGGCGCAGTGCTGCATAACGTCGGAATCGCGTCGACGGATGATGTCGGCCGTGCAGTCGCGGCTGCCCGTGCCGCTCAACCGGAATGGGCAGCCGTACCCAATGTCGACCGCGCCAAGATCATGCGTCAGATCCACAAGCTCTTTCTTGAACGGGCCGAGCCGATTGCCAGGATGATCACCGCCGAAATCGGTAAGACAATTACCGATTCACGAGAGGAGGTTTTTGAATATTCCACTCCGTCCTGGAGCAAGGCCGCTGAGGAGATCCTCCGCCATCGGGGACTATCGTTTCCATCCACCCAGGAGCAAACGACCAACAAACGGCTGGTAATGAACCATCGCCCGCTTGGCGTCGTGGCCGCGATTACGCCTTACAATTTTCCAACGGACATTTCTTCGATTGCACTCGCCCATATCATTGCGGCTGGCAATACGGTGATCTGGAAGCCGTCGGAATATGCTGCGGTTTGTTGCGCGATGCTGGCAGACCTGATGAAAGAGGCCGGCTTGCCTGACGGTGTGCTCAACCTGGTTCAGGGGAATGGAGAGGTCGGAAACGCACTGGTCGAACACAAGGGCGTCGATGGTGTGTTCTTTACCGGTTCAACCAAGACCGGCCGCGGCATTGCCGAGAAATGTGCGCTGAGGCCGCATCTTCTCGAGTTGGGCGGCGATGGCCCGTTCATCATTCTCGATGACGCCGATATCGACGCTGCCGTCGACGGGGCCATGAACGGC
>JAAEOR010001034.1 GCA_024222895.1 Hyphomicrobiales bacterium
ACCCCTTTCAATAGACCCGGGATGCCCGGCCGGTACGATATTCGCGGCTGGTATCGCTGAGTAAGTGTATCTTCGTAAAACATTTTTGATTCAACCATTTGGAGTTTTTTATGACCAATATGCTCAAGAAGTTTAAGATAACTGCCGTTGCCTCTGTAGTCAGTATGACTCTGGTGGGGGCTGGCACGGCAGCGGCCGGTATGTCCGGCATGGGCGGTATGTCCGGCATGTCCGGCATGGCTGGCATGGGTGGTTTCTGGCTCTTCGTGCCATCCGGCATGGGGGGAAACACTGGTCAGTGGCTGGTTGCTCCCCGCGATGTGCCCGGCATGGGCGGCATGTCCGGCATGGGTGGCATGTCCGGCATGGGCGGCATGTCCGGCATGGGTGGCATGTCCGGCATGGGCGGCATGTCCGGTATGTCCGGCATGGACGGCACCTGGGAGCCTCCTCAAGAGTAGAGGAGCAGGTACGCTGTTCCGTATCTCTCAAGTCAGAAGAGAAGGCGGGTGGCCGGTTTTCCGGTCACCCGCGCGTTGGGACTGCGCCGCCAATGACGGATAAGGCTCGGCATTTGAATCCGTTCGAAGGAGTGACCCGAGCCAGCCGGTTCCTCTGGGGCGGGTTCCGCCTATCCGGCCGTCACATTGCTCGCTTCAGCCAGATGCAAGCGCCTGCAAGGGTCATCAAATGAAGACTTCACAGAATGCACTTCCCGTCACCCTGCTCGGATTGGCCTCCGCCACGCTCATTGGCCTGGCGATGGTTTTGCCCTTTGCAGCGTCGATCGCTTCCGATGAGGAAACTGCTTTTGCCGAGTCGGTTCGTGGTCTGACTTATGAAGAAGCACGTTGGCATCCACTGCATTTCAAGCCAGCCATAGATGAAGCAACCAACGGCCAATGCCTGGCCTGTCACCAGGGGATTCTCGACCGGGATGTCTTGCCGGAGTCGCCTGCCGGTGTGCTCGCCGATGAATCGCTTGCCTGGTACCAAACCCTCGATACCTATCAAGGCGATCAGCAGACTTTCCATCAACGGCACCTCACAAGCGAATTTGCCCGCGATGTCATGAATCTGTCTTGCAATTTCTGCCACCAGGGCAACGACCCACGCGAGGAGTCTCCGAGTGCAACGGCAACAGACAGTCCGTTCACGCTCCGCAAGGTCGTTAATCCGTCGGAAACCTGCTTACGGTGTCACGGCACCTACTCTTGGGAAATGATGGGGACTGGTCCGTGGCATGAAGCCCGCGTGGATTTCGAAGACGAGGAGACGCCAAACGGCTGCCTCATCTGCCATGGCGAGCTGTATCGGACGGTCAGACATCAAGTGACCTATCTCAATGGCGACACCATTGAGGATCTGGCACAAAGCAGCTCGGACGTCTGCTTCGGATGCCACGGCGGGAGGGCCTGGTACAACATTCCGTACCCGTACCCCCGACATCCCTGGCCGGATATGGATGAAGACGTGCCGGAATGGGCTGAAGACCGGCCGACGGGGTCGGACGCGCGATTTCAAATCGAGCCACAATAATCAGCCCTTCAAGGAGAGGAGCCTCAGGTGACTGGCGAGCTTGAAAACCTAAACATCAGCGGACGGTTCAATCTCGATCGCCGCTCACTGCTGAAGGGCAGCGCACTCGGTTTGGCGGCAGGGCTGGTGCCGATCGTAGCGCCCCGGCGAGCCGAAGGTTTCGCCTACGAGCCATATCCGACCGATGACGAACTCGAAACCGTGGTGACCAGTTGCGCTCACAACTGCGGATCCCGACACATGCTGGTCGCGCATAAGAAGGGCGACGTTATTGTCCGCCTCTCGAGCGACGATGGTCGTTATCAGCAGGATGGTTTCTTCGGCAAGGATACCGAGGACGAACCGCAGGTCCGGGCATGTCTGCGCGGCCGATCCTACCGGGCACGCCTGTATTCACCGGAGCGATTGCTCTATCCGATGATTCGCGTCGGCGAACGTGGCGAAGGCAGGTTCAAACGAGCTTCATGGCCGGAAACCCTCGACTTCATCGCCGGGAAGATGGTGGATATCAAGAACGCTTACGGACCGACCGCGCTGCTTGATCAGAGCTATGCCGGCGCCTCCTATGGCGTGCTGCACAAATCGGATCAGATCGAAGGTCTCCTGGGCCGCTTTCTCGGCATGTTCGGCTCCCGAACCAGTTCCTGGTCGGTGCCGTCATATCAAGGCACGACCTTTAGTTCGAACATGACCTTCGGAACCATCGTCGACGGCAACGAGGACGATGCCTTCGCCCACGCCAAGCTGATTATCATGTGGGGATGGAACCCGGCCTATACGTTTCACGGCGGCAACACGTTCTACTACATGCGGCTTGCCAAGCAGCGCGGCTGCAAGTTCGTGCTTGTCGACCCGCAATACACGGACTCGGCCGCCGCCTATGATGCGTGGTGGATTCCGATAAAGCCGAACACGGACGCCGCGATGCTGGCGGCCATGGCGCACTACATATTCGTCAACAACCTGCACGACCAGAACTTCATCAATCGCTTCTGCCAGGGCATGGATGCCGGCACAATGCCGGCCTGGGCCCAGGGCCAGGAGAATTTCAAAGACTATGTTCTCGGTCGAACCGACGGCCAGCCGAAGACGCCGGAATGGGCAGAGTCCATCACCGGGGTGAAGGCCGACGATATCAAGAAGCTCGCCCAGCTTTATGCCACGACCAAGCCTGCCGCCCTGAAGGCATCATGGGCGCCGGGGCGAAACGCCTTTGGCGAGCAGTACAACCGGATGGCCGCCGCGGTTCAGGCGATGACCGGAAACATCGGAATTCTCGGCGGCAGTGCGGAAGGGGTCGGCAAGGCATGGCACGCCGAGGGTGTTGCCTATCCGCATGATCAGTATTCCAACATCTGGTATGCGTCGATCAAGTCGGATCGATGGGCCCATTGCGTTCTGAATTATCCGAACGTCAGCCGCCAGGAAGTCGGCCTGTGGCCGCGGAATGACGAGCTTGACGGCCAGCCACCCAATATCCGCGGCATATTCTGGCAGGGTTCGGACTGGTTCAATCAGCTCACCAACATCAACAAGCAGATCGAGGCGATCCAAAAGCTGGATCTGGTCGTGTGTATGGACTCGACCATCACCCCGTCGGGCCTTTGGTCCGACGTGCTCTTGCCGATCGCGACCCATTTCGAACGCCACGATGTGGCTCTGCCCTGGTACAAGGGCCACTACTACATCCATCGCCCCAAGGTCATTGAACCGCTTGGCCAGTCAAAGACCGATTTTCAGGTCTTTACCGAACTCGCCTATCGCCTCGGGTTCGGTGAGGCGTACAACCCGAAGGCAACGCGGGCGTATTTCGACCACGACGACGATGTGGACGAAGCCTACCTTCTTGAGTGGTGGGTTAATCGGGTCATGCACCACCAGGGGGTTGAGATGCCCTGGGAGGAATTCAAGAAACGCGGCATCTACAAATTCAAACTGGCGCAGCCATACGTCGCTTTTCGCGAGCAAGTGGAGTCGGGCATTCCCTTCCCGACGGCATCGGGCAAGATCGAGATATTCTCCACGATCCTGGCCCAGACGCCGGACTGGACGCGGACCCAGTACGGGTATCCGATCCCGGCGATACCGAAATGGATTGAACCCTGGGAGTCCCTCAACAGTCCGCTGGTGGAGAAATTCCCTTTCCATGTCATTTCCCCACACCCGCGTCATCGCACGCATTCGATCTTCAACAACATTCCCTGGCTGCGAGAGACCTACGAGCAAGAAGTCACGATGAATGCATCGGATGCCGCGCGGTTGGGTATTCGCACGGGCGACGTTGTCGAAGTCTGGAACGATCGGGGCAAGTGCGTCGTACCGGCCTATGTCACCGAAAGATGCATGCCCGGCGTCGCGGTGCTTTACGAAGGTGCCTGGATGGATCTCGATGACAATGGCGTCGATCGGGCCGGCAACCCGGACTTCTTGACCCTGGACGAACCCAGCCCCGCAGGCTCGTTCGCCTACAACACCGTGCTCGCCGACATCCGGAAGACGGACCTCGCACACCGGCCGGGTTGGGACAAGCTCGCAACCTCGCGGAGCCACGTTTTCCGGCGCGACCTCTGATACGGAGCAGGATCTATGGCCGAAGAAAAAGACAAGGCGAAGATCAAGGAGGCGGTCAAGCGCCGCAAGCGCGAGACCTACACTCCGGTGGTGCCCGACATGCAGCTGGGCTTCATCCACAATAATGTGGATTGCATCGGCTGCCGGGCCTGCGAGATCGCCTGTAAGGACAAGAACGGTCTGCCTCCGGGCCCCCGGTTTCGCCGCGTCCAGTATATCGAGGGCGGAACGTACCCGGATGTGTTTGTCTACAAGGTCAACATGTCCTGCAACCATTGCGCGGAGCCGGCTTGTCTGCCGACCTGTCCGACCGGGGCCATCTTCAAGCGGCAATCGGATGGTATTGTCGACATCGATTCTACGCTCTGCATCGGCTGCCGGCGCTGCGAGGCAGCTTGTCCGTATGGTGCCCCGCAATACGACCCGGACACCCACACCGTCATGAAATGCAATATGTGTGTCGACGAGATCGACGCGGGCCGGAGGCCTTATTGCGTAATGGCCTGTATGATGCGGGTGCTCGATATCGGACCCATCGACGAACTCAAGGATGGTACTTATCCCACGAAAGCGCGTGGTCCCGACGACAAGGTCGTACGACAGGTCCGGAATATGGCAGACCCGGCGCTCACCGACCCGTCGATTGTCTTCGTCGCCCATAAGAAGGGAATCGCCGACGGATGAGCCCCTCCGCGATCGACGCTATTCTGCCCGCCATCGCGGCCGATCTCCGGCTTCTGGCGCGACTGCATGATCGGGAACCGGATTCCGAGCTGCTGAATCGTCTCAGGCAAACACCCTTTCAATCCCGATTGGCTTTGATATTGCGCGGCGAGCGCAGCATTGCTTCCCTGGCCGCATTCGATGCGGCCCTGTCGGATGGTCCGGAGTCAATCGAACGCCCATACCTCGACAGATTGGCGGTTGAATACACCGACATCTATCTAAACTACGCTCGTCGCGTGTCGCCGCTCGAATCGGTTTGGCTCACCGACGACAATCTGGCGAGGCAGGAGCCCATGTTCGCCGTCCGCGGGTGGTACGAGCACTACGGATTGGCCGCCGAGAACTGGCGCCTGTGTCCGGATGATCACCTGGTCCTGCAGTTGGAATTCCTGGCGACCCTTTGCGAAAGCGCCAACCTGGTGGCGATTGTGGACGCCGGCCGCTTTCTCGACGCACACTTGCTGCGCTGGTTGCCGCAATTCGCGACCGCCGTGGCGGAACGAAGCAATGAACCGTACTGGTCAGGACTGGCGATCACTACGGATGCCTATGTCGATGAGCTGCGCGACCTGCTCGTCGAGATAACCAATGAGCCCCGCAAAGCGGCTTTAGCGGATGAAGCGGCGCCGAAATTCCCCGATCCACAGGACGAGGAGGCTGCGGCATACGCGCCAGGTGCGGAACCGAGTTGGTGACGATCACCCCGGCTTTTCGTGATCCCGCGAAGAAGCGGCAATCGCCGTGAGGGACAAAGAGGAGATCAGATCTGGAACCGGCCTGTCAGCGCGCATTTCTCACACGCGATGGGATCTGCGCCCGACCGCATGGAATGTGAGAGATGGGCGCTAGTTGGCCGCTACCGGATGTCGACGCCCACCGCTGTGTCCATCATTACAGCGCTGATGCCAGTTGCCGTGAATGTGTTCAGGCATGTCCAAGACAGGCGTGGATTCTTGATGACGACAGCCTTGGCCTGGACACTGAGCTTTGCGACGGCTGCGCTCTTTGTGTGCCGGCGTGTCCCGAAGCAGCAATCGTTGGTGAGGTGCGACCCTGGACCGGTGAACATAAGGGCAGGAGGCTTGCGGTTGCTGTTTGTGACCAGGGCGCAAATGACCTTGACACTGGACTGATCCCCTGCCTTCACGCGATTGGCTTACGGGATCTCGCGAAGCTCTACGGGCAAGACATCCATCGGATCGTCGTTGCTGAAGCACCGTGCGACGACTGTCCACGCGAGGTTGCCGCCCGCCTGACAGACAGCGTTGCCAATTTCAATCGTCTATTGGCCAGTCGACGCATCCGACCGATTGAGCTTGAAACACTTGATATCGACGCTTTTACCGGACTTTCGCGGCGGGTGGATCGCGGCCAGAATCAGGTCGATCAATCGCGCCGTGGCTTCCTGATGTTCGCCCGCCAGATGGGAAGGGAGCCGCCACCCGCTGATGCCGGCACCGGCTCACCCGCTGCCCGGCTTCCGTCGCCCGCCGGCGCGATCATGCCGTTTGCCCCGAGGCTCGATTCGGATCTGTGTCGAGGCTGTGATGCTTGCGTGCGACTGTGCCCTCAGGGCGCTCTCCAGCTGGTTGATGACGGTTCGGAGGCGGTCGCCTATGGCATTGAACCACGCCGCTGCACCGGTTGCGGGCTGTGTGAGGACGTTTGCGACGACGATGCTGTCCGCGTGGACCGTTTCGCCGTTGCGACCTCAACCGAAATCCCGCTGACAACAGCCAAATGCCGCGCGTGCGGCTGCTCCTATCATTGGCCGTCCTCACAACCGGGAGACGACGACTACTGCCGGGTCTGCATTGATTTGAATCATTATCGAAGGCTCCATCAAGTTGTTGACTAGCGAAATGGGCCGCTCAGTTTGTGAGGTCGAGCCGAATCCCGGTTCGAAGCCAGATTGTTCCATAGCGTGTCCGGCGTCGCGCCTCGGCAGTAAGGTCTGAGCGTCCGACTGGCAGGGCGTGCCAGGCTGTGTGAGGCTTCTGTAGCCCTTGGCCGGCGATGTTTCGAACTGTGAACGGTTAGCGCGGCGACCGATGTGGCGACCGTCAATGGCCCTGATGAGCGATGTGTGACCGCAGACCGAGCGACAACTGGTATTCGCCGCTAGCGAGAACGATCGCCGAATCGGCGGGCAGGGGTGCATTCATCGCTGGCTTTCCGGAATACCGACCGGATCTGGTTTCGCAGCTTGCGCATGCTCTGAGTTTTCAGATGTGTGATTTTCGCGAGCAGGTCATGCTCCGCGCTGGCCCGGAAGCGGCTCGGTTGCCACTTCAAAGGCTGGACGATTTTGCCGATGAGCACGCCTTGGGTGGCGGCCTCATTTTGCAGAACGCCGAGGCGCTGCTCTCGACCAAACCGAAAGCCGAAAGAGCGGCGTGGCTGTTGCGGTTCCTGGACCGGCCATGGCCGACGGCAATCGTCCTTCCCATGGTTTTGTTTTCGACCGACGTGAATCCCGACCATTCCAATTTCGTTCGGTTCGAGTCCAGGGACCTCCCGGAGCAAAGCCTGCTCATGCGACTGCATTCGACGAGATGAAGACCGTAGGCGGCACAGCTCTGGACTGGTTGAATGCGAGCATTGGCCGCAAACTGGCTGCAGCACTGATACTGACCATCGCCGTAACGTCGCTGATCTTCCTTGTCGCTCTTGTACTGCTCTATTGGCAGGGTCTGATCGAAGAACGAGCGCAGGCGGCCGAGGAGTTCAATCGATATCTGAGCGCGTCGTTGGAGAACGCGATGCTGAGCCGGGACCTCGAAAGGTTGAGGGATACGGTGCAACGTCTCGGTGAACAGAATGAAATCGTCAGCGTCATGATTCTCAATCCGGCGCACGAAGTCCGCTTCGCTTCGAGCCCGGCCTCTCTGGGACATCAGTTCGATGCCGACCGAGATGCGATCTGCAGGGGATGCGGTAGCGATGAAACTGCCTCGACATCCTTTGTTACGAATGAAGACGGCCGGGAAGTCCTGCGAAGCGTCATTGCGGTCCGCAACAAGCAGCCCTGCACAACGTGCCATGGCTCGATCGACAGCAACCCGGTTAACGGCCTCCTGATCGTCGATTACGCAGCCCGGGGAATCAAGGGAGCAGCCTTTCTCAGCGCAATGACACTAGGCGGTTCCGGAGCGGTCGTCGTGGTGGTGGCTGTCCTGGTGCTTGGGCTTGTGTTCAAACGCAGCGTCATCGCCCCTCTCGAGACTCTGACGGCGGCAACCGGAGACCTCGATAGCGGTAACCTCGACGCTCGCGTGACCACACGCGGCACTGACGAGCTTGCCGTGCTTGGTCGCAGCTTCAACGATATGGCCGAACGCCTGCAGACGAGCCTCCGCGATGTTCGCCAAAGCGAGCGTCGCTTGCAGGCTATCATCGACGCGATTCCTGATGGTGTGCGAGTGATCGATGATGATTTCACAATCGTGCAGGCCAACCACGCTTACCGGAAACAGCTCGGCGACGTGGAAGACGTCGTCGGACGACGCTGCTATGCTTCCAGTCACAGGCGGACGGAGGCGTGCCAACCGACCCTCGTCACCTGCCCTCTTGTTGCCTTGACTGAAGACGCACCGCCTTCCTTGAAAACGATCCAGAGGCATGTTCGCGCCGACGGCAGTGAGCTCTTTGTCGAGGTGACGGCGGCCCGGATCGACCTCAGGCTCAATGGCCAACGGCGCCGCTGTGTCGTCGAGTCGATTCGAGACCTTTCCGAGCAGGCACACCTGTCTCACGAGCACAGGCTTTCCGAACTTGGCCAATTGGCGACCGGTGTCGCACACGAGATCCGCAATCCGCTTAGCTCCATTCAGTTTGCGCTCCGCAACATTGAACGCGAAACGGATCCGCAGAACGAAAGCAGCACCTATCTTCATATCGCCAATCAAGAAATTGATCGCTGCATCGAGATCACCAACCGGCTGCTCCGACTGAGCACCCCGGCAAGTGATGGCGTTGCGCTCATTTCCGGTGACGATGCTCTGCAGGAAACGCTTTCCCTGCTTCGCTTTGAGGCCGAACACAACAAAGTTCGAATCCACTGTGAGACGGCACCGGGGCTTCGAATTGTTGCAGCGGATGGCGAGTTCCGCATGCTGATTCTCAATATTGTCCAGAACGCGTTCCACGCGATGCCCGACGGCGGCACCCTCACGATCACGGGACGCAGGGTCAATGGCCGTGTACAGATGGTCTTCGAGGATACGGGGGTCGGCATCAACCCCGAGGACCTGCAGAAGATTTTTCATCCATTCTGGAGTCGCCGTGCAGACCGCGTTCGCGGCACAGGCCTTGGCCTGACCATATGTCAGACAATTGTCGGCCGTTACCACGGCCGTATTTACGTCGACAGCCAAGTCGGTAAGGGCACACGCTTCATCGTCGAACTGCCTGATGCAGACGTGAATTGGGACGAAGAATGACCACCAATGCTGAAACAGCACAAATCCTGATCGTCGAGGATGATGCAACGCTCAATCGGATGCTCGCCGACCAGCTGCGGCGCTTAGGCTACGGCGCTTGGAGTGCCTATTCGCGGCAGGACGTCGAGAGGTTTCTGACCGACTGGGAGCCGTTGCTGATCATACTCGATATGCGGCTGCCGGATGCAGATGGTTTCGAGCTTCTCTCCTCGCTTCATGAGCATTGCCCAGTCATCGTGCTGACGGCCTATGGATCGATCGACGATGCGGTGATGGCCATGAAACTCGGGGCTTCGGAATACCTGACCAAGCCAATTACCGAGAAGCAGCTCGAGCTTTCTGTCAACCGGGCATTGGAAACAGCCCTGCTGCGTCGAGACCATGACTTCTTCCGCGAGCGGTCACGCTTCAAGGCGGAGTCTCAGATGGTCGGCGACAGTCCGGCGTTGCAGGAATTGCAGCAGTTGATCTCAAGTGTTGCTTCTACCGATGCAACAGTCCTGGTTCTCGGCGAAAGCGGCGCCGGCAAGCAGCTTGTCGCCCAGTCCATCCACCAGCAATGCCAGCGCGCAGAGCACAACTTCGTCGAGGTCGATTGCTGCACGATCCAGGAGAGCTTGTTCGAGTCGGAGTTGTTCGGGCACGAGCGGGGCGCCTTCACCGGCGCCGATCGAAAGAAGCAGGGCTTGGTCGAGGTTGCCGACGGCGGAACCATCTTTCTCGACGAGATAGGTGAGATTTCCATGCAGATGCAGGCCAAATTGCTGCGCCTCATCGAGACGGGAAAGTTCCGTCGGGTCGGCGGAACCAAGAATATCACAGCAAACCTGCGTTTCGTTGCTGCAACCAATCGCGACCTGGGTGCGATGTGCGAAGAGCGAACGTTCCGATCCGATCTCTATTTTCGTCTCTCGAATTTTGTCGTTCAGGTCCCGCCACTTCGCGACCGCATCGAGGACATTGATTCCCTCGCCGAGTATTTCCTCAACACGCGCCACTTTCAGCGCAACATAGAAAAACAGTTTACCAGCCAGGCGATCAACGCGCTGCGGGCGTATTCGTGGCCGGGCAACATACGTGAACTGAGAAACGTCATCGAACGCAGCGTTCTTGTCTCCGGGGCGGCGCCATTCGTCCGACCTGAACACCTGGCTCTGCCGGCGGAGAAGTCTCAGTCGAATGAGGCGTGCACGATGTCGTTCGACCATGAGCCGACGCTGGACGAGATTCGCAAAGTCTACCTCAAGAAGCTGATTGGGACCTATAAGGGACATCGTGCAAGGATCGCCGACGTGCTCGGCATAAGTGAACGCAGCACATATCGGCTGATCAGAAGATACCGGCTCGAGGGCGACCAGGCGAGCGAATAGCGACGACCGTGCTCGAAGTTTGGAGACCGGCCCGCAACGCATAAACTACGGTATTGTGGACGACAACCTAACCGGGTCCTTGCGCTGTGTACTCGGGCACTGTTGCGCCCGGATCGGTCTTGGAAGGCCCCGTACTTGACATAGATCAAAGCTCAGACATCAGAGTTGTTCCAGAGTTTCCAATAACTTGGCATTGGCAGCGTGCGGCTGCCAATGCCAAGGGTTAATCCCTTGTCGCGGAGATGATGAATGCGCAGTCTGGTCGTTTTTGGTTTCATTTGCCTGTTTGCTCCTACCGATCTCTTGGCAGGAGACATGGAGGCCGGCACAAAGGTCTACAACAAATGCAAGGCCTGTCACGCGGTCGGCCCAAACGCCAAGAAGAAAGTCGGACCGCCGCTGAATCAGGTCATCGGCCGGTCGTGGGGTGCTATCGAAGGCTTCAAGTACTCCGGCGGCAAAGAGGGTACCCTGCTGGTAATCCATGAGGCTGAGCCGCGGACGTGGGATGTCGAAACGCTTACCGCGTATCTGCGCAAGCCAAAGGATGTCATTCCCAAGGGGAAGATGGCGTTTGCCGGCCTTAAGAAGGATGAGGATATCGAGAACGTCATCTATTATCTCGCTTCATTCGACGCCGACGGCAACCCGGTCGATCCCGAGGCCGTGCTCGTCGATCTCGCCGCTGAGGGCGAATAGCCGCACAAAGACCACCTGCCGGACCAGGCCAACACCCGTCCGAAGCCGACTGAGCAGCTTATGGACAGCGGCGGCGGTGGGCCGGGCGATCGCCTATTGCCAGACGACGCTGGCCTATGGCCGCGCCCGCGAGGCGCCGCCGGCGCGGCGGCTGGTGGCGCTCGACAAGCTGGTCGAGGACGTCGCCGATGTGGTCGGCCTGGTCGACCATGTCACCATCACCTTCGAACAGGCCGTTCCCGAGGGCCTGGAGATCGATGCGGACCCGGATCAGCTGTTCCGGATCCTGACCAACCTCAACCGCAATGCCATGCAGGCGCTGATGAGCGACCCGAGCCCGGCCCTCGTGCGG
>JAAEOR010001035.1 GCA_024222895.1 Hyphomicrobiales bacterium
CCCGACAGGCCGCCGGCCGCGGTAGCAAGCAAAACGCCGGAGACGACTCACACATCGCCCGATCCCGATGACGACGAAGACCTGCCGCCGCTCCGCCCGGTGGTGCTCGAGGATTGGGACGAGGCCGATGATCTTTTTGGTAATGACGAATTCGAGGAAGATCCAGATGAGTGACGATATCGATATCCAGTCGGCGTTGATTGCCGAGGCCCGGCTGCGGCGGCGTCAGATGCTGTTGACGGCCTTCGGATCCGTCATTGAGGCCGCCCTTGACGACGACAGCGTCATAGAGGTGATGGTCAATCCGGACGGCAAGCTCTGGATCGAGCGGGTGGGTGACGGCCGGGTCGACATGGAGGCGAGCCTCAGACCCTCCGAGACCGAGCGCATCATCCGGCTTGTGGCCTCGCATAAACACGAAGAGGTTCACGAAGACGCGCCGATTGTTTCCGCCGAACTGCCGGAAACCGGAGAACGGTTCGAGGGCATCCTGCCGCCGGTTTCACCAGCTCCATGTTTTGCCATCCGAAAACCCGCCGGCAGGATCTTTGAACTTTCTGACTATGTCGACACGCAAATCATGACACCGCTTCAGGCCAGGGTTCTGTCGGAAGCAGTGATCGACCGGCGCAATATTGTTGTCGTCGGCGGCACATCAAGCGGCAAGACGACGCTTGCCAATGCACTTTTATCCGAGGTTGCCAATACGGGCGACCGGGTTCTGATCCTGGAAGACACGCGCGAACTCCAATGCGCGGCCGACGATGTCGTTACGCTGCGCACCAAACCGGGTGTTGCTTCCATGGCCGATCTCGTGCGCTCGACCTTGCGCCTTCGGCCCGACCGCATTGTCGTCGGCGAGGTCCGGGGACCGGAAGCGCTCGACATGCTGAAAGCCTGGAATACGGGTCATCCGGGCGGCATGACGACAATCCATGCCAATTCCGACCGGGCCGGACTTTATCGCCTCGAGCAGCTTGTCCAGGAGGCGGTGCACACCGTCCCGCGCCACCTGATAGCCGAGGCCGTCAATATTCTCGTCTTCATCGAGGGACGTAGTGCTGCCCGAAGGGTACGCACGATCGCTGAGGTCAAGGGTCTCGATGCGAATGGCGACTATCAGCTGGCGCCACTCGTTCCCGTTCATCTCACCACCATCTGACAAAGGGGAAGCTGCCGATGTGCATTCGCATAATTCATGTTCTCAAACGATCGTCGACTGTTCTGCGCGCCCTTCTTTCCAGCGCAGCGGAGTTTGTCACCTTCCTGGTGTTGTTTGCAGGCCCCGTGCATGCGGCAGGTTCCGGCATGCCCTGGGAGGCGCCGCTGGAACAGATCCTGGAATCGATCGAGGGGCCGGTGGCGAAAATCGTCGCCGTGATCGTCATCATCATCACCGGCCTCAGCCTCGCCTTCGGCGACATGTCCGGCGGTTTCCGGCGCCTGATTCAGATCGTCTTCGGGCTGTCGATCGCCTTTGCGGCGACCAGCTTTTTCCTGTCGTTTTTCTCCTTTGCCGGCGGCGCCGTCATTGCATGAAACAAACTCAATCAAAAATGAGGCCGATCCCGTGACACAGCAGTCCCGTTCAAACACCCCCGGCTTTGAAGTCGCGCTCCACCGCTCGCTCACCGAACCCATCCTGCTGGCTGGCGCACCGCGTACCGTAACCATTCTCAACGGAACAATCGCCGCTTCGATTGGGCTTGGTCTCAGGCTCTGGTTAGCCGGGATTGCGCTCTGGTTTGTCGCCCACATGGTTGCCGTCTGGGCCACACGCAAAGACCCCGCTTTCATGGACGTGTTGACCCGGCATATGCGGCACCGGCCGTATCTCGGCGTGTGAGGTCAAGAAATGCTGAACCTTGCCGAATACCGCAAAATCCCGGACCGATTAGCCGACTTCCTCCCCTGGGCCTGCCTTGTGGCGCCCGGCATTGTTCTCAACAAGGACGGATCTTTCCAGCGCACGATCCGCTATCGCGGCCCCGATCTTGAAAGCGCGACAGAGGCCGAGCTTGTCAGCATCACGGCACGGATCAACAATGTGCTGAGGCGCTTCGGATCCGGCTGGGCGCTGTTCTTCGAAGCGGCTCGGTCAGAAGCGAAGACCTATCCGGAAAGCCGGTTTCCCGATTCCGCTTCATGGCTGCTCGACCAGGAGCGGAAGGAGACGCTGAGCGAAGAAGGCACGCATTTTGAAAGCTGCTACCATCTGACCTTTCTGTTCCTGCCACCCGCGGACAGCACTGCCAGGAGCGAGCGCCTGCTGTTCGAGCGATCGGATGCAGTCGGAACTGCACCGAGCTACCGTGATCATCTCGGCGCCTTCGTCACCGAAACGGACCGTGCCATCGATCTTCTCGGCACCTTGCTGCCCGACGTGCGGGTTCTCAACGACAATGAAACACTGACCTTTTTGCACGGAACCATCTCGACCAGCTCTCATGCCATCAGCGCCCCGGAAACGCCAACCTATCTCGATACCCTACTTGCTGACACACCATTTTCCGGCGGTCTCGAACCGATGCTGGGCTATGGGCACCTACGATGTCTGACCATCACCGGCTTTCCGGGAACAACCGTTCCGGGCCTATTGGACGAACTCAACGATCTCGGCTTTGCTTATCGCTGGGTGACCCGGTTCATCACACTGGACAAGCAGGAAGCGACAAGGCTTCTGACAAAGCTGCGCCGTCAGTGGTTCTCCAAGCGAAAATCCGTCACTGCCATCCTGCGCGAGGTGATGTTCAACCAGGAAAGCGCGCTTCTCGACAGCGATGCCGACAACAAGACAGTCGATGCCGACGAGGCGCTGCAGGAACTTGGCACTGATGATGTCAGCTTCGGCTATGTGACCACCACGATTGTCGTTCACCATTCCGATCCCAATGAGGCCGACGCCATGTTGCGTGCCGCGGAACGTGTGATCAGCGGCAACGGCTTTGTCTGTATTCCCGAAGGGCTCAACGCCGTCGAGGCGTGGCTTGGCACGTTGCCCGGCAATCCTTACGCCAATGTGCGCCAGCCGATCATTCATACACTCAACCTTGCCCATATGATGCCGGTGTCGGCCGTGTGGGCGGGACCGCAGAAAAACCGGCATCTGGATGCCCCGGCTTTGCTGACCGCAAAGACCCTCGGCGCAACACCTTTTCGACTGGACCTGCATGTCGGAGATGTCGGACACAGCCTGATTGTCGGTCCGACCGGCGCAGGCAAATCCGTTCTGCTTTCATTGCTGGCACTGCAGTTTCGGCGCTATGGCGATGCGCAGGTCTTTATTTTCGACAAGGGGAAATCGGCACGTGCGGCCGTGCTTGCAATGGGCGGATCAAGCTTCGATCTGGCGCTTGATGGCGGATTGTCCTTTCAGCCCCTGGCACAAATACACAAGGGCGCAGAACAATCTTTCGCGCTTTCGTGGCTCTGCGCGTTGTTTGCCAATGAAGGCGTGGACATCACCCCGCAAACGCGGGATGTGGTCTGGAAGGCGATCCAGAACCTTGCCTCCGCACCGGTTGAAGAACGCACGCTAACCGGGTTTTCCACTCTTCTGCAGTCGAACAAGTTGCGACAGGCGCTCCGCCCCTACACATTGGAAGGCGCATTCGGCCGCCTGCTCGATGCGGCACGTGACGATCTCTCGATCACTGAGGCCCAGCATTTTGAAATGGAAGAGCTGATGCACCACAAACAGCTGGTGCTACCGGTGCTCACCTTTCTCTTTCACCGGCTGGATGGGCGATTCGATGGCCGCCCGACCCTGCTCATACTCGATGAGGCTTGGGTCTTCCTGGACGATCCGATGTTTGCGGCCCGCATTCGCGAATGGCTGAAAACGCTGCGCAAGAAGAATGTCAGTGTCGTTTTTGCTACCCAGTCGCTCGCAGATATTGAAGGCTCAACAATAGCCCCGGCGCTGATCGAAAGCTGCCCGAGCCGGATATTCTTGCCCAACGACCGGGCGATCGAGCCGCAATCGAAAGCCATCTATGAACGGTTCGGATTGAACGACCGGCAGGTGGAGCTGATTGCCCGTGCCACGCCGAAACGGGATTATTACTACCAGTCCCAGCGCGGCAACCGGCTCTTCGAACTTGGCCTCGGCCCGGTTGGACTTGTTTTTTGCGCCACTTCGTCGGCTACAGATCAAAAGCAGATCGACGCGGTCCTTCGCGAACCTGGGACCGACAGTTCGTTTGCCGAAGACTGGCTTCGTGCAAAGGGTCTCGATTGGGCAGCCGACCTGCTTTCGAGTTTTGATGCCAGATACGATGGCCCAGTTTCCGATCTCGACGAACAGATCGAAACAATCACCCGCATGATCAATCCTGATGATGCGCCCGCACCGCCTTTTTCCAACGACAGCTCGAAAGGAACATCCTCA
The DNA here is from genome assembly GCA_024222895.1 of Hyphomicrobiales bacterium. Lineage (GTDB taxonomy): Bacteria > Pseudomonadota > Alphaproteobacteria > Rhizobiales > Kaistiaceae > Bauldia. The sequence continues at coordinate 4,391 of JAAEOR010001035.1, forward strand.
TGATGATCAGCCAATCCACACTTAAACACGGGTCCGCCGTTGCCGCGATCTGCACCAGTCTTCTTCTGATGAACCCGGAACGTCCGCCTGCGGCCTGGACCGTATTCGATCCATGGAACTATCACCAGAACATCCTGACGGCGTCGCAGACCCTGACGGAAATCAATCAGCAGATCGATCAGCTGCGCAACGAAGCGCAAATGCTCATCAACATGGATTTGAACCTGACACAGCTCACCGAAACGGTTGCGCCCGACCTCGCTCGTACCCTGAGCGAAATTCAGTCGCTCATGGATGAGGCCAATGCCGTTGCCATGAAGGTCGCAGAAACAGATGAAGCGATGCAAAGGCTGTTTCCGGATACGTTTGAAACATCCCTGACGGGTGATGACCTCGTGCAGAACGCGCGTGAACGTTGGGACGAGGCACTTGCCTCATACAAGCGCTCCGCCAGCCTGCAGGCAAAGATCAGCGAGAATGTCGAAACCGACGGCGATATTCTGTCGACTTTACTTTCGCGTTCGCGGTCCTCCGTCGGCAATCTGCAGGCAACACAGACTGGCAACGAACTGTCGGGTCTTGCTGTCAAACAGTCCTTGCAACTGCAACAACTCCTTGCAACACAGGCCCGTGCGGAAACCGTCGATCGGGCAGTTGATCTGGCGGCTGAGGAAGAGTCGCGTACCCGGTTCAAGAACTTCATGGGAAGCAACTCGGCATATTCAGCGGAATAACATAACCGATATCCGGGCTGCCTGAAGAGCAAACAAAGCCCGACATCACAACACCAGCGAAACAGAGCGCGGAAGGCATGCCTTCCGTGAACGGGAAAGCCATGCCTGAAGAAAGACGTCACCATGGATGATCTCAATGTCATCGACCGGTTCACCGAGACTTTCGTTACCTATATCGAATCCGGCTTCGGGCTCCTGTCCGGTGACGTTGCCTTCCTCGTCTCCATCCTCGTTGCCCTCGACATTGTGCTCGCCGGCCTCTTCTGGGCACTTATTGGCGAGGACAATATCGCGGCGCAGCTCATAAAAAAGATCCTTTATGTCGGCTTCTTCGCGCTGCTCCTCAACAATTTCCAGTCACTCGCCGATATTGTCTTTAATTCCTTTGCTGGGCTCGGCCTTCGGGCCGGCAACGCCCCTTTCGGCGCCGATCAGCTCATGCGGCCGGGCTTCGTGGCTGCAACAGGCTTTACCGCCGCCTGGCCACTGCTTGAAGCGGCCGGCGAACTCATTGGTTTTACCACCTTCTTCAACAATGTCGTGACGATCACAGTCCTGTTGATTTCCTGGCTGATTATTTTGCTCGCCTTTTTTGTCCTTTCCGTTCAGCTCTTCATCACAATTATTGAGTTCAAGCTGACGACCTTAGCCGGTTTTGTATTGGTTCCTTTTGCTCTCTTCGGCAAGACTGCATTCCTTGCCGAACGGGTACTCGGAAATGTCATCACCTCCGGCATCAAGCTGATGGTGCTCGCAATCGTTCTGGGCATCGGATCGTCGATCTTCGGAGAGATCGCTACCCCTCCCTCGGGCGATGTGGACTTGGCTCATGCAGCCTCCGTCATTTTGGCGGCCATTGCGGTATTTGGTCTTGCGCTCTTTGTTCCCGGCATTGCGGCGGGCCTTGTCTCCGGCGCGCCACAGCTTGGTGCGGGCGCTGCGGCCGGCACCGCCGCAGGCCTCATCGGAACTGGCGTTGCCGGAGGCATGGCGGCCTCTGGTGCGATGCGCAGGGGCGGTGCGATAGCAGGTGGAAGCGTCAAAGCAGCCGCCTCCGTTGCGGGACGCGGTACCGCCGGTTTCGAAAGTGGCGGTCTGTCGGGTGCAACCCAGGCGACCGTCACAGCTCCGCTCAAAAACGCCGCTTCGGCAATGAAAGCGCCGGTTACCGATGCTTTCCGGCAGGGTCAGGCGGCAGGATTCCTTGCGACAGGTTCCTCGTCACCGTCACCCGCTGGTGGACGTGGCGCCGGTGTGGTCGGAGCGTCTCATGGCGGCGCCGGTGCGCCCGGCTGGGCCAAGAAGATGCACCGCCGGCAACGCATACGCGAAGCCGGCATGACGGCGGCCCAATCCTTGCGCGAGGGCGACCGTGGCGGTCATGGCGACGGCCCCAAACTCGATCCGGACAAATAGGGACAAAATAATGATCTTCAAACGATCACGCACAGCCTATGGCGATACGCCAATACCCGAAACGCCCTATCAAAAGGCGGCGCAGGTCTGGGACGCCCGCATGGGCGATGCGCTGGTTCGTGCAAAAAACTGGCGGCTGATGGCTTTTGGATGCCTGTCGCTCTCAGTGACCCTTGCCAGCGGCATGATCTGGCAGGCCGGGCAATCGCGTATCGTTCCCTATGTGATCGAACTGGACGCTGAGGGTGCGGCAAGGGCGGTCCGGCAGGCAGCCGGCGATTACCATCCGAGCGATGCCCAGATTGCCTTTCACCTGGCAAGGTTCATTGACAATGTCCGGTCTCTTTCGACCGATCCGATCATTGTGCGGCGAAACTGGCTGCGAGCCTATGATTACGCGACAGCCCGCGCTGCCAACACACTGAACGGCTACGCCCGCGTACAAGATCCCTTTGCCCGGGTTGGCGAGCGCACAGTGTCGGTCGAAGTCACAAGTGTGGTGCGGGCCTCACAAAAGAGCTTCCAGGTCCGCTGGCTCGAACGCATTTACGTGAACGGCGCACTGGATCGCATCGGGCGCTGGACCGGTGTCCTTGCCGTCGTGATCGAACAGCCGGGTGACGCTGAAACGCTGCGCAAGAACCCGCTCGGCATTTATGTGCACGACATCAACTGGTCCCGCGATCTGGCAACCAGGCATTCGCCTGACCTTTCCAAACAATCCCCTGAAAATACCTCTGGAGAGAACCGATGAGATCAAACACCCTGAACAACGGGGCGCGCCTGCTCGTGCTCGCCCTGCCGCTTCACCTCAGCGCCTGTGCTTCGAATCCGGATGTGCCGGAAATCAGGTACGACAATCTCAACTTCGACACGGCAACACGACAGTCGGAGCCGGGCAAACCCGTCAAGCTGGTAGAGTTGCCAAAACCCCTACCTTTGCCCGGTCAATTGAAGCCGGCGCCTGGCAACGCCAGGCCAAAAGAGCGGAAAGACAATCGGCCACCAGAGCAACGGGTGAGCGATGCCAACAGGGCCGCAAAATTTGAACCTACAAAAGACGGTTATGTAAACGCCATCCAGAACTACCCATTCGTGAAAGGCGCGCTCTACCAGCTCTATTCGGCGGTCAATCAGGTCTCAGACATTGCCCTTGAGCCGGGCGAAAATCTCATATCCGTCTCAAGCGGCGATACAGTGCGCTGGGTCGTTGGCGACACCCGTTCGGGTGCCCCTTTGTCGGGTACTGCCCGGCACGGGGCGCCGGACATGGAGCAAGTCCACATCCTCGTCAAACCGATCGCGCCCGGCCTTCAGACCAATCTGGTGATCGCGACCGACCGGCGCACCTATCACCTTGAGATGCACTCCACTGAAGCAACCTACATGGCCTCAGTTTCCTGGACCTATCCCTATTCCAATCTTCTGGCGTTGAAACGGGGCAACGCAAAGGCATCGGAAGCGCAGCGCCTCGTCATCGACACCGGATTGACCCTCGACCGTCTGCGATTCCGCTACCGCATAAAAGGCAATGCCCCCTGGAAGCCGATCCGTACCTTCGACGATGGCAACAAGGTCTATATCCAGTTTCCTTCCGGTCTACGCCAGGGCGAGGCCCCGCCGCTCTTTGTCATCGCATCCGATGGCCAGCCGGCGCTCGTCAATTATCGGGTCCGCGATAATTATTACATCGTCGACCGGCTGTTTGCAGTCGCGGAACTACGGCTTGGCAAGGACCCACAAAGAACTGTGCGCATCACACGGACGGATACAAAACGCCGGACAAAACCATCCAAACGCGGGCCTTTCCATGACCGGTAGGAAACAGGATCCAAAAGAATTCGAACTGCGTGCACGGCCAAGGCCGGTAACACGCATCAACCGCAAGGTGCTGATTGGCGGATCGGCGCTACTGCTGGCCTTCATTGGCGCCGCATGCCTAATCGCGCTAGATCCTCCGGATTGGGGCAGAAACGACAATCCAAAGGAGCTCTATCAGACGCGGACGAATGTCCGGCCCGACGGGCTTGAAAAACTGCCCGACAGCTATGAGGGCATTCCAAGACTGGGTCCTCCCAATACAGGCGATATCGGCAAATCCATCGCCCGTGTTGAGCGCGACCTCGGTATCAAGCCACTGCCTGCCCGGCAAATACGTTCCTACCGGCCGGATCCGGAAGAGGAATTCCGGCGTGCTGAACGTATTCGCCTGGCAAGGCTGGCAGCTCAGTCCGCGGAATCGGACCTGTTCTTCTCGCAGCAGAAGAAGGCAATGCCAGCTGCCGCAGCAACAAAAGCGGCAAACTCGGTACCTGATCAATCGCCCGTCAATCCGCTGGCTGCATTGGCAAACCTGCCCCTAGGCGTTTCGCAGGAATCCGATCAGAATGGCCAAAGGAAAAAACAAGCGTTTCTGGAAAACAGACCGGATGGCAGCATTTACAATGAACATACGATGCAATCGCCCGCCTCACCCTATCAGATCATGGCAGGCACCATCATTGCGGCGAGCCTGATCACCGGTCTCAACTCCGACCTTCCCGGAACGGTCATCGCCCAGGTTACTGAGCACACCTATGACAGCGTGTCTGGATCGCACCTGCTCATTCCTCAAGGCTCTCGCCTTATCGGCAAATATGACAGCCAGATCGCCTTTGGTCAGAACCGGGCGCTTGTTGTCTGGCAGCGTATCATCCGACCGGACGGCTCTTCCATTACAATAGACAATTTGCCGGCAACCGATGAGGCTGGATATGCCGGCATTGCAGACAAAGTGAACAATCACACTGGAGCACTCATCAAAGGCATCGCATTGTCCAGCCTGTTGGGCATTGGCACGGAGCTCACATTTGGAGACGGTGAAAGCGACATCGTCGAAGCCGTCCGTGAAAGCACCCAGCAATCGGCAAACCAGGCCGGACAAAACCTTGTACAGCGCCACCTCGACATACAGCCGACCATCACCGTGCGTCCGGGTTGGCCGGTCCGTGTCATCGTGCACAAGGACATCATCCTGCCGCCCATAAAGGAAAGCCGATAGCCATGTCGCCGCTCAAACTGAAAAAGCTGCCTGACCGGGAAACGAGCAAAATCACTTTCACAGCCAGTGCCGATATGCGGCAGTTGCTGCAGACCTATGCCGAGCTCTACAGCAAGGAATACGGAAAACGTGAAGCGGTCACGGATCTCATTCCATTCATCCTTGAGGCCTTCATCAACTCCGATCGGCAGTACCGGCATGCAGCAAGCCGTAACATTGAAACGATGTCCGACCGTAACGAGAAACGTAAGGACCCAATCTCGTAATATGTCTAACGATGATTTGGGTCTTCCAGGAGTTGGAATGGCTCGATCTCAAGCACAGCAGCAATCTTCGCGATCACATCCAGGCTCGCCGAATAGACGCACCGCTCCAGAGCGCTGATATAAGTGCGATCAAGCCCAGCCTGATGGGCAAGGTCTTCCTGCGACACACCCTTTTCCTGCCGATAACGACGCAGATTTGCAGCGAATATCTCTCGTAATTCCATGAACAAGAGACGAAGCTGTTGAGGTGTATTTAACCACGGAGTATACTCTACATAAAGTTGTATTTGGAAACGATGTCAGCTGTTATGCAGGAATTCCACCAGGTTCCGCCAGGGTCGGACCAGATCACCACATATGACCGTCGCTGCTTCAAACTCTATCTCATGCTTCTCGAAGCTGACAATGCTGGTCAGCCTTGGGAAAAGGCCTATCGAATAGCATTCGGCATGGATCCGGAAGAAGACAAGACCCGATGTCAGGCACAATACAACACTCACCTCAAACGGGCGCGCTGGATGAGTACCGATGGGTACAGCCAGTTGCTATGATCTTGTCTGTAATCCCGTGCACTTCACCCGCATTCCAGCCAATGTCAACAGAATTTGGAGGATTGCAGTCGTTCTTTGCCAGACCTACAACTTACCCAAAATATCCGCAGAATTGACTTTGATCGCTTTGCAAATGTCGACAAACTCGACGACATCGAGGCGCCGTTCCCCACGTTCGTATTTTGCAACAAATGACTGCGGTTTGCGCAGCTTGTTAGCGACTTGTTCTTGCGTCAGGTCGGCCTTCTTGCGGGCTTCTACAAGCAAACCGACAATTTTGTTGTAGCGGGCTGTGCCTAGTGAGCCGGGCATGTGCGGGCCGATCAATTGTTTGATACGACCCTTCCAATAATCCCGAGATCGGATTATCCCAGTTTGGGATATCTCAATCTGGATTAGAAATTTGAATAAACCTGATACAACCGAGTTTTGGCAAAGCGCTCCGGCGGGAAATGAAATCACCCAGTATGACAGGCGCTGCTTCAAGCTCTATCTCGCGCTGCTCAAAGCGGACAATGCCGGCGAGCCTTGGGACGAAGCCTATCGGTTTGCCTTCGGCGCTGATCCCGAAGAAGACAAGACCAGATGTAAAACCCAATATGACACCCACCTCCGCCGGGCACTTTGGATGAGTACCGATGGGTACAGGCAATTGGTGAGGTAGGTGCATCCTGAGGGTTAGCACGAAAACAGCGGGTTCAATTTGCAGGCAATGCAGGCAACCCATCGAAACGATATTGCGATCCAGCCGCTTCAAAGAGATGACGTGCAGTTTAAGTGAATATCCTGATCTTCTATTTGTTGCTCTCGACCAATGAATAGCTGGTGCTGCGCCCGCCGCCGGGGTCTTTCTGAAGAACACTCTGATTAATCAGTTCGTTGATGTCTCGCAGCGCTGTATCGGGCGAGCATTTCTCGATTTTTGCCCATTTCGAGGAGGTGAGCTTGCCTTCAAAGCCATCCAGAAGGCGATTCAGCATATCGCTCTGACGCGGATTGAAGGGAGCCTGCGCATGTTTTTCCCAAAACCGCGCTTTCAGGAAGACATTAGCAAGGATGGTTTCCGCGCCATCGAAGGCCCGATCGAGGCAGCCCAAAAACCAATCCAGCCAGGAGGTGATATCAAGATCACCTTTCTGCGTTGCTTCCAGTTGATCGTAGTAGGCGTTGCGTTCCTGCCGGATTTGCGCGGACATGCTATAGAAACGCTGAGCGCTTGCTTCAGAGCGTGCAAGTGCCATGTCGGCAATCGCGCGCGCGATGCGGCCATTACCATCTTCGAACGGGTGAATGGTAACAAACCATAGATGCGCAAGCGCAGCTTTCAACACCGGATCGATATCAGGCTTGCTATCAAACCATTTCAGAAACGCCGTCATCTCCGCATCAACGCGGTCCGCATTTGGAGCCTGATAGTGTACACGCTCGTGCCCGATGGGTCCGGACACAACTTGCATCGGCCCTGAATTATCATCCCGCCATGCGCCAACAATGATCCGGCTCATCCCGCTGCGCCCCGTCGGAAACAAAGCGGCATGCCAGTCATAGAGGCGCTCTGCGGTCAGGGATTTGTCATAGCCACCCGTTGCATCGAGCATCATTTCGACAACGCCTTCGACATCGCGATCTGCCGGTGTCAGCGCACCGATATCGATACCGAGTCGCCGTGCGATCGATGAACGCACCTGATCAGAATCGAGAATTTCACCTTCGATTTCACTGGATTTGACGACATCCTGCGTCAGGGTGCGCAACATCGCTTCGTTGCGCAGATCAAAGCCAAGTCCTTCCATCCGCCCAAGCAATCGGCCCTGGCGATGCCGCACGGCCGCCAGCTTTGCCGCGATTGTACCTTCATCCCAGCGGAAGGCAGGCCAGTCGTCTTTTTCATAGACATATTGCATAATCACCGCACCTCATGCGGAGATTATGCCTGTTATTTACCGCAAATACAAGATTTATCCCCGCACTTGATGCGGAGATTAATGCACCTATTCTCCGCAAACGGTGATGACATGCAGCTCCATAGTTGAAGTTGCATAAATCAACAGCCGTATTGAATCACTCAGAGGAGTTGACGATAGCCGGTGGTCGTCATCCACCTTGCGCGGGCCAGATGTTGATCGTAAATTTTTCTAGCACGCTGGGGTTCTTGATCCGGGTTGATCCCAAAGAGCATTGTTACAACCTCTCGCCAATCAGCATCATCAGCTGCAGCGTGAAGCAGTTGCAGATAGAGTTTGAAGTGCCCCCGATCGTATTCGGTCACACTTTGACAATTTGGCGGCTTGTCGAGATAGACCGGCTTATTGGTTGCCACGGGCCCCTCTCAAGCAGAACATCAATTGTAAACCGTTGCGAGTGAGTAGAGCGCCACAAATCAGCTCTGTTATGCGGGTAATCAATATATGCTGGAACAGGCGGATACTCGGTTCAGCCGAAATGGATATTACAGTGGGGTTCAGCGGTTTTTGGTAGAAATGCAAGCGGGAGAAAATTACAACTGGGGCTCGGCGGTGCCATGCTGGATTTCCACAGCGGTCCAATCCAGGTGTGATATCCGGTTCGTCGATTACTAAAGCAGCAACCTGTTTCACAACAGCATTTGTTGGGTATGGATGAGCGTAAGTGTCTCATCTTGTGTAACTACCAATGCCGCTTTGCAATTGCGGCGTGCCACAATTGTACCGACCATCAAACGGAAGGATTCAATGCATGAAAACTGTTGCATTTACGTTCTTCCAAAACCCGAGTTGAACGAGCACGCGTGCGCTCAGAGAGAGTGTATATTCCAAATGTATTATTTGTTTTGGAATACAACCATTCTGAATATAGTTCAATAGGAATTAGCAATCCGCTGAGAGAAACGCGACCAGCAGCGGATGTGCGCATGCGTAACGAGATATACTCACTGTTGAATCAGCACCTAAGCGCACGTTTGCGACAGGCGCGGATCGACGCGGGAGTTACACAGGTAGAACTGGCCAATATGACAGGCCGTACGCAAGCATATGTGTCCAAGTTTGAGCGCGGACAATTGCGGCTGGATGTAAGCGACTTTATCACCTTCACAAAGTGCCTCAACATCGACGCCCATGCGTTACTGTCAGAGTTGGCTGAGATACCTTCAGACATCAAAGTCGCAGATCGGCACAAGTCTCCACACGAACTTTCCTCAAAGCTGGCGGATGCTAAATTGACAGGCAAAGAGTTCCTGGTGTTGATAGCAAAGGCGCTAGAAAACGAGACTATTCCCTCTGGAAAGAAGACGCCCAGCTCAAATTCAAAGCCGGCCAAAAAGAAGAAGAAGTGAGTATGATCTTGTTCTGGTGGTGTTGTGAGGAATTTATCTCTGAATATTTCAGATATTCCTCATCCCATAATGGAAGACGCCCGTATCATCCGCACAACCTGACCAAAACAGAAACGATCTGACAAGATTCATGAATTGGCATATAGCGGCTTCGAAAGCTTGAGTTTCGGACATTGGAACGTTCATTGGTCCTGACTTTGTTTGACCAATTGAAAACACACACGGTCGATTGATCGTGAACAACCGACCGATGGACATTCGGAGCGTCCCGCAAGAGCTTGATCCAAGGGGTTGGTGAAGGCATTTAGAAATCTGCCGCCCCAACTTTCTCTTCCTGTCGGGGATCGTCACCCGAATGGGCCGAGACAGCTTGCTGGCTCGGTGGAGAGACAAGCGCAATAGAGCCCACCAGGACAGCATGACTGCTTTTCCGGGTACATTTAGATATTCTTTTGGGTATGAGTGTGAAAACCGATACCTTGCTGACTACGCTCGCAATCCGAGCGTTCATCGCTGATTATCGACGCATTCTTCAACGCTTGGCGCGCGTTCGAAATACTAGACCGTGAACTTATGAATCTTCTTGGACCAAATACCTCATAACCTAAACATTCGAACGTCCTTCCGTCGTTGATGAATCGACGAATACGCGGCGGAAGTGCCAGAAGCAGCCATTTTCTAGCATCACAGCGAACGAAAAATTCGAGCCCAATACAGACATCAAATTCATGTCGCAAACTGGATTGTATCTAGGCGAAGCCTTCGTGGGTCCTGATTTAGGTGCGCAAACCAGTGTCCCCGAAGGGGCTCTGGCTCTTCCACCAAGGGAAAATTTGCAATCAATTCCAAGGGCAACACGGGTTCTTTATAATTGGATGGAAATGGATGGACAATTGGATGGATTTATGAGATACCGAATTGGATGGAAATGGATGGATAAATGGATGACGCTTTGAACATAGGCACGCTCAAGATCACTAATGAGGTTTTGGCGCTGATTGCCACCGTTGATGAATTCAAGGGCGCGTGGCAGGCGATCGGGCGCATTGCGCCTGAACGGCTTTCAAGTTTGCGCCATGTAGCGACCATTGAAAGTATCGGATCATCCACTCGGATTGAAGGGGCAAAGCTGACCGACCGTGAAGTTGAAAAGCTTTTATCCAACCTGGAAATCAAAGCCTTTGAAACACGGGATGAGCAGGAAGTTGCCGGCTATGCGGCAGCGATGGAGTTGGTGTTTGCCAGCCATCAGGACATTGAGCTGACAGAAAACCACATCATGCAGCTTCACCGTGATCTGCTGCAATTCTCTAGCAAGGATGAACGCCACCGCGGCGCTTATAAGACGCTGTCTAACAATGTTGAAGCCATTGGGCCGGATGGCGACGGTCTGGGTGTTGTGTTTGAAACGGCAACGCCGTTTGACACGCCGCGCCTTATGGAAGAGTTGATCAGTTGGTCGCAGGACACTTTGGCTGAAAGAAAGCTTCATCCCCTGCTCACCATCGCCGTGTTTGTGGTGGTGTTTTTGGCGATCCATCCGTTTCAGGATGGCAATGGTCGCCTCTCGCGCATCCTGACAACGCTACTTCTGCTGCGGGCGGGGTACGCTTACGTGCCTTATAGCTCGCTGGAAAGCGTGATTGAGCAGAGTAAGGAAAGCTACTATCTGGCTTTGCGGCAAACGCAGGGAACGATCCGCAGTGATGAGCCGAACTGGCAGCCCTGGGTGGTTTATTTCCTGAAGGCATTGCAATCGCAAAAACAGAAGTTGGAAAAGAAGATCGAGCGTGAGCGGATCATATTGGGTGATCTGCCGGAGCTGTCAGTAAATATCCTTGAGCTGGCGCGCGAGCGAGGCCGAATTACGATAGCAGATGCGGCAAAGACAACCGGTTCAAGCCGGAATACGATCAAGGATCATGTCAAAGCGCTGACAGATGCAGGCCACTTAAGCCGCCATGGCGCAGGGCGCGGCACCTGGTATTCGCTTTCGTAGCAACAATAAGCCCTGCCACTTTGTGGTCTGCTTCGTGTGCGGCCGTCCGCCTCCTTCACCAACGAAGAGGCGAAGGCGGAAACAGCGAAGCGGTCTACACAGTGATTTCGGCAGCCTGTTTTAACGGCCTGCTTTGGTGGAAAGTCTGGAAGCCATCAATAGTGATCGCGGCCACCATGGTGATGGTGATCATCATGATCACCGCCTGCGTCCAGGATCATGCGTGATCGTGAACTGCTGGAGAAGATCAGGTCCATCCACGAGGCCAGTATGAATAGCCCCTTATGTACCGCAGCTTTGTTAAGCTGCATGGCCGAAATCCTGCGCCAGCAGAGTTCGGTTCACGACAGCCCGGTCACGCGAAGCCTCCAGCGTAGCGTGACGCGACTGAAAGCACTGGAATTTTTAGCCCTAAATCCTTATATTTTATGTGGCCAAAGAACCGGCCATTTTGGCGGCCAAAATGAGATTCGAAAAGACTATATATATGTGATATTATTGCAATTATGGATGATATAAAAACGGACAATAAAGCGGCCAAAAATGAGGACATGCCCGACCGGAGCGAAACCATCGGCATGATGGAGCCTATGCTGGTCGGCGAAAGCTCACGCATGCGCGGCGAACTGAATGACCTCGCGGTCGAGCTTGCGAGCCGCGCTGCCGGATTTCGGCATAGCCTGCCGGACGGCGTGCTGACGGCACTCGCTGATCTCGTACGGGCGATGAACTGCTATTACAGCAATCTGATCGAGGGCCACGATACGCACCCGGTCGATATCGAAAGGGCGCTTAGGGATGACTACAGCGCCGATCCGGAAAAAAGAAACCTGCAGCTGGAGGCCAAAGCGCATATCACAGTCCAGCAATGGATCGATGACGGTGGGCTTACTGGCCGTGCCACCACGACTGATGGCATCCGGCAAGTCCATTACCGTTTCTGCGAATTGCTGCCCGATGAGTTGCTCTGGGTCGAATATCCGAACATAAAAGAACGGGTCAAAGTCGTCCCCGGAGAATTCCGCGAACGCGATGTCAAGGTTGGCCGCCATATTGCGGTCAGCCCCGGTGCCGTACCGCGCTTCATGACACGCTTCGAAAAGGCGTACACAAAGATCGGCAAAACCGACGGCATCATTGCAGCGGCCACCGCCCATCACCGCCTTGCCTGGATACACCCTTTTCTTGACGGCAATGGCCGCGTCGCCCGGCTGATGTCCTATGCGATGCTGCTGGAGACACTGGACACGGGCGGCATCTGGTCGATCGCCCGCGGCCTTGCCCGCAATGTCGATGACTATAAAAACCTACTTGCGGCCTGTGACATGCCCCGCCGCAATGATCTTGATGGCCGTGGTAGCCTAAGCGAAGAAGCGCTGGCAGAATTCGCGCATTTCTTCCTCAGGACCTGCATCGATCAGGTCGACTTCATGGAAAAGCTTGTCCAGCCCGATCAACTGCGCGCCCGTATGCTGGTCTGGGCTGAAGAAGAAATGAGGGCCGACAGGCTGCCGCCGAAATCCGGACAGGTGCTCGAAGCAATCCTGTATCGCGGCGAACTGCCAAGAGGCGATGTTAACAAACTGCTCGGCGTAAGCGCCCGCACCGCCCGCCGCATCACGTCTGCTCTGATCAAGCACGAAGTCGTCACATCGGAAAGCCTACGCGCGCCGCTGCGCCTGAACTTCCCCGCATTACTGGCCACGCGCTGGATGCCGGGACTGTTTCCGGAGAAAACCGGATGAAGGTCGTCTGGTCCTCGATGAACGACTACAGACCCGCTATCCTAATCTTTGACAGAAAAGGGACCGCTTGATAATTGCGGCCCTGAAATTCAGCAGATTCAATTTGTTGCCGGGGGCCCGCATGCGGCATTGATTGTCGAAACATCGGCTCAATCAACATCAATATCCAACAATCCGGAAAGTCTCTCCGAAACCTGATCCGCCGCTGCAATGAGCGCCGAGTCCGGCGTAACGGCATAGCGCGCCGTCACGCTGTTAAACGAGTGCCCGAGCATTCCGGCGATCACCAATTCGCTGAAGTTCATTTCGGCGGCGGCGCTGGCGAACCAGTGGCGCATGCCGTGGATGGTCATGGGTGTAATGCCGGCGCGGCGGGCAACGGCGGCCCAGATTTTCGGCAGGCCGACATAACTTTTTCCTTTTAGTGCTCCCGTATGAACAGCAGTGGACCTTAGGTCGTATGCCTTTTTGAGGAGGTTGAAATTATGCAGCCGTTCCCTTTTTCTGCCACCAAGGAACATCGCACCCCGGACTGATGTGCGATACTTTACCCTTGGGGATTCTTTTATAATCACCAATGTTGGCACCCTGTGGCAGTGGCTCACCAGGCCCGTATTTGTCATATGCCGATAGATTGCCGGATACGCGAATACGCGCGTCGGGATCGGAGACCAGAAAAACTCGGTCGAGATAGTTTTCATGGGTTGACACAGCTTCCTCCATGTTCGTCCCGGAGACGGATTGAGAAACGCGACACGAGATTGAGAGCCACTTGTTAGGGTGCAGGCGCAGCCGGCACCGGAATCTTATTCGGCACACTAGCGGCCTTAAGCGCCGAATTAACTGCACCCCACAGAACGTCAACGATGGCGTTCCACGCTTTTTCGATGGTTAGCAAAGTCAGTCCGACGACAACCCTCGCAAAATTCTCGGTCATTTTCTCAAGATTTTCGAGGAACCATTGCCGGTCATCGGCATCGATCTCGCCGGCAATTGTCGCCTCAGCGATCCACGCAGCCAGTTTGGCAAGCCCAGCTGACTGTCGTTCGGCAAAGTCGACATAACGCGCAACATCGTCTTGCAGGATGCCGTTAAGGGCGTCGACAATGTCTTGCCCAATTTTGGCAGGATCAAAAGGATGGGCCATCGGTAAGCTCCTTCTGGTTAACGCTCGAGCGCTTTTTCGTAGGTCAATGCCTGATCAATCGAGAGTTCGTAGGCGGACTTCAGGCCGACTACCTTTGGTGCGGACAGGTGACCCTTTCGGTCCTTGTTTCGCATTCTAGTGAGGATGGAGACGATTTCCTGAACCGGCTGCAAGGAAGGCGCATCCTCCAACACAGGGAGATTCTGCGGCGATGTTCTGATCCGCGGTCCCACCCCTAATATCTGCTTGATCTGTGAGCGCGGAACGGGTCGGGC
>JAAEOR010001036.1 GCA_024222895.1 Hyphomicrobiales bacterium
AAACAGGGCGAGTACCGTCAAGGCGATCGCGACGCCGAACTCGCCATGCGTGAAAGACTTCCGAGTGGTTGTCGGATTCGCCATGCGTCCCCCTTGGCGGCGCAGTGCCCCCAAACCTTGGCGGCACCATGGGTGCCGGGTTACCCCGGAACTTTGATCGAAGTCAAAACACCGAGCGCGACAGTTTGTCTATACGGCCGTTGGCTGGACCCTTGACGGCGTGGATCAAATCGCGAACACGGAGGGCTTTCCCCGCAGTTCGAAAAGGAAGTGCCCAAATGGCGTTCGCAACCTATCCCAGTCTCAACCGCAAGACCGTGTTCGTTACCGGCGGCGCGTCCGGTATTGGCGAGCAGATCGTGCGGGCCTTCGCCGGGCAGAAAGCCAAGGTCGGCTTCGTTGATCTCGATGAGCCGCGCAGCCGGAGCCTGGTGGAGGAACTGCGCGGGAATGGCGCCGATATCCGCTGTGAAATCTGCGACCTGCGCGACATCCAGGCGCTGCGGCAGGCGTTCTCGGCGCTCGCCGATCGGCTGGGTCCCGCGGTCGTGCTTGCCAACAACGCCGCACGCGACGACCGCCACAGCTGGGAAGATCTGACGCCGGAGTATTACGACGAGCGTATGGCGACCAATCTGCGCCACATGTTTTTTGCCATCCAGGCCGTGGCGCCAGGCATGATCGCGGCTGGCGGCGGCTCCATCATCAACATTGGATCCAATTCCTGGTGGGAGGCCGGCGGCGGTTTTCCGGCTTACGCAACCGCAAAGGCCGCCGTCCACGGGCTCACGCGGACCATGGCCCGTGACCTTGGTGATCACAGGATCAGGGTCAACACGGTGGTCCCGGGCTGGATCATGACCGAGCGCCAGAAAGAGCTGTGGGCGACGCCGGAGGCCCTCGAAAGACACCGGCAGCGTCAGTGCCTGCCGGACCTGATCGATCCGGTTTATGTCGCTCGCATGGTGGTGTTTCTCGCATCGGACGACGCGGCCATGTGCACCGCCAACAACTACATGGTTGAAGCCGGGTCGATCTAGATGCACCAACTCGGCGGCCGGAGTGTTCCGCTTTCAGGCAGAAGCAGATCCTGCGTTTCTGAGGTATGCAGCGTCTCGCCACTGAGTCCCCGATCAAGCCAAAGATTCGGCGCAGCCGCCCAGTGGTATCGCCGCACTTGACGTTGGGGCGGCGGCGCCCGTCCTCCCCCACTTTTCGTGGGGGAGGTGGCATGCGAAGCATGACGGAGGGGGCGTTGAGCGGCGCCGAAAGCGCCATCAAAGACACACCGGAACGCCGGGCCGCCTCAGACGGACAATGAGGTCGCCTCCGGATACGGGCCCGTCATCCGGGACGGAAGTGGATCGTTCAGGCTGCTGCGCCGGTAGTCATCGAAGGCTGAGCGATGCTGTTTGGCGCTCTACAGCGCCCCCTCCGTCGACGCTTCGCGTCGCCACCTCCCCCGATGTCTCGGGGGAGGAGCGCCGTTGCATCGTGGCGCGGTCGATCGTCCTCTGCGATTCTGACTAGAGGCGGTGCGCACAAAAGACCCATCTGGCACCGCCCCAGTTCGGTGAGGTCGGCCTCTGTCGCACGGCCGACGAAGTCCACCTCGAAGTCCATCGGCGCAAAATCGGGCGCCGAGCGGCCGGCAACAAAGGCTTCCTTCTGCCCCGGCAGGTAGCTGAGGTTTTTCGGGCATGCCGGCGTCGAACCGATATAGATCACGCTGGCATATTCGCTGCCGGCATGCTCGTCGGCGACGGCGTGGCAGATGTCGGTGTGCCACCAGACGGTATCGCCGGGCCGCACCTCCGGGATCGAGACCTGGCAGGCCATCATCTCCGGGTGCCAGGCCGCGTCGACGCCAAAGGCGCGGCCCGGCTCCGCACCGCAGAGATCATCCTCGGCCACGTCATCCTGGAGGGCACGCAGCAGCACATAGGAGATGCCCGCCGCAACCGGCACCAGTCTCAGCGTGCCGTCGGTCGGCCCTTGCCGTGTGAGCGCGGTCCAGCCCTGATAGGTTCGAAATGCGCTGGCGATTGCCGGCGAGGGAATTTCACGGGTCTTCAGCCGGTGGGTACCGTCGAACGGATCGTAGCTGCGCCAGTCGCCGGCGAAGACAGCCTCGTAGACGCTCTGATAACCCGGATCGATCCAGCGCTCGATCGTGCCTGCATCCATGTGCGGCGACAGGCCGAGTGTGGTATCGCCTGGTTGGCGGCGCCGGACGCGGTCGGCATAGGTGCATTGGCGATCCGGATCGAAAACGCCCTCGTACTTCCAGAGCCGGTCGAGAAAGGAACGGGTTGTGGCGATGGTTTCGCCCTGGCGGGCGTTCACCTGTGGTTTCGACCAATAGACGTTGAAGATCTGGGGTCGGCCTGCGGCCAGGGAGGAGAAGTACTGGTCGAGGCTGCGCTTCTCCACTTCCCGCTCTTCATACCGATTGGTTTCCAGATAGGCGCAGTCGGTCGCCAGGGATTCCGGGTAGACCTGGCGGATGATGGCACAGCCCGTCCGGCGGATGGCCGCCCTGGTTTCTTCATTCACCGTTCCGGCGGCGATATCGGAATAGGCAATCTCGGGTACGACCGGACGCTCCGCCGCCTGATCCGCCCGGATCGCATCGGCGGCTCGACGCATGTGATCCGTCACGTCGGCAAAGGCACTCTTCGGGGCGGCCTGCTGCGGCGCAAGCTTTTGCTTGAGGGCCTTGATCTGTCCGGCAGCGTCAAGGTTATCGAGGTCGGCCAGCGTCAAGATTTCACTCCTGGTTCGCCGTCTCAGGGCCGGGCGTTGACGAGGCAATGCGACCTCTCTTGAAAGGTTATCGACCCGGCGCCGCATCGGACCGGCGTGTGCGTTGCCGGTCGAAGCCGGCGCAGATCACATCGAGTGTGAGAGAAGCGGGTTTGAACGGATGCCGTCACACCCGCATCGGCATGAGCACATACAGGGTGTCGCCGGTCTCGTCCTCTTGGATAAGGGTCGGAGATCCCGGATCGGCGAAGCGAAACTCGGCGGTTTCACCTTGCAGCTGGTCGGCGACGTCGAGCAGATATCTCGAGTTGAAACCGATTTCCAGTGGATCGGCGGGATAGTCGGCGATGACTTCCTCGGTGGCGCTGCCCGAATCGGGATTATTGACCGACAGTTCGACCCGCCCGTCGGAAAGCGCGAGTTTGACGGCCCGGCCGCGTTCGCTGGAGACCGTTGACACGCGATCGACGGCGCTGCGGAACTGCTCGTTGTCTACCTTCAGAACCTTGTCGTTTCCCTCCGGGATCACCCGCATATAGTCGGGGAAGGTTCCGTCGATCAGCTTCGAGGTGAGCACGACGCCGTCGAGCGTTGCCCGGATCTTGGTGTCGGAGATTTCCAGCAGGACATCTGCATCCGGTGTCTCGACGAGCTTCTGCAGCTCACCTACCGTCTTGCGTGGAACGATGACGCCGGTCATCCCGGCGGCTCCTTCCGGGGCGGCGAGCTGCGTCTGGGCCAGGCGATGCCCGTCGGTTGCGACAGCACGAAGCATCGGGTTGCCGTCGACCGTGATCAGGTGGAGATAGATACCGTTCAGGTAGTAGCGGGTCTCTTCGGTCGAGATCGCAAACTGGGTGCGCTCGATCAATGTCTTCAGCGCGGCCGCGGCCAGCGTGAAACGGGTTGGAAAATCTCCTGCGGTCAGCTCGGGAAAGTCCGCTTCCGGCAAGACCTGCAGTGAGAAACGCGACCGTCCGGCCTTCACCTCCAACCGTGCGCCATCGCCGGTATCGAGTGAAACCTCAGCACCGTCCGGCAGCTTGCGAACGATGTCATAGAGGATGTGGGCCGGGACCGTCGTCGCTCCTGGCTGGCCGACCTCGGCAGGCACGGATTCGGTCACTTCCAGATCAAGGTCCGTCGCCTTCAGGGTCAGTCCCGCCACGGCGCGCAGCAGGACGTTCCCCAGAATGGGAATCGTGTTGCGCCGTTCCACCACGCGATGAACGTGGTTCAGGGACTTCAGGAGGTGCGAACGCTCGACGGTCGCGCGCATGGTGGAACCTCGGCTTCAAATATGAATGGCCGACGCGACAGCGCCGGAACGATGGAAGAAACTGGCCTGCCCGGACGCAAAGCGCAAGAGCCCGGCGAGTCGGTTTCCCGTCCCGCCGGGCGTCTGAGGGCCGGCTTGCCCGCTTCGTCAGCGACCACTAGTCATCGATGAGTTGCTTGAGCAACGCGATCTCATCGGCAAGCGTCTTGTCGCCAGCAATCATCCCTTCGATCTTGCGGACCGCGTGCAGCACCGTCGTGTGATCGCGACCTCCGAACCGACGGCCGATTTCCGGCAGGGAACGGGGCGTCAGCACCTTGGCAAGATACATGGCGATCTGCCGCGGCCGGACGATCGTGCGCGTCCGGCGGGCCGATAGCAGGTCGGCCTTGGAAACGTTGTAGTGGCGTGCGACGATGACCTGGATTTCCTCAATCCGCACGCGCCGCGGCTCGCGGGCGCCGACCAGATCGCGCAACGTAATCTCCGCCGAAGCAAGGGTGACCGGCTGCCCGGTAAACTGCCACTGTGCAACCAGCCGGTTCAGGCCACCCTCGAGATCGCGGCCGTTGGAAACCACTGACTGAGCCAGATATTCAAGAACCGGATCGGGGATCGCGAGGCCGGGACTACTCTCCTGGGCGAGGCGACAACGCGTCGCGACGATGCGCCGGCGCAGTTCAAGATCGGGCGCTCCGATCTCGAAAGCCACCCCACCCTTGAGCCTTGAACGCACCCTCTCGTCGAGCGTCTCGAGTTCCGCCGGCGGCCGATCAGCGGCGACCACGACCTGGCGTGCGCCATCGATCAGGGCGTTCAGCATGTGGCAGAACTCCTGCTGGACGGATTTGCCTTGCAGAAACTGCATGTCGTCGATCAGCAACAGGTCGATCGTCCGCAGGCTTTCCTTGAAGGGTATCGCCGACTGGCTTCGCAGTGCGGCGACAAAACGGAACATGAAATGTTCGGCGGTGAGGTAGACGACATTGCGAGACGGATCGCCGCGCCGCGCTGCACGGGTGGTGGCGTGGAGGAGGTGGGTTTTGCCCCGGCCGACACCGGCGTGCACGTAGAGCGGATTGAAGTTGTTCAGTCGATCGGTCCCCGTTTCAGCGACCGCGCGGGCCGCTGCGAAGGCGAGCCGGTTGGCTGCCCCTTCGCAGAACGTTTCGAAGGTATAGCGGCCATCGACCGGCGAGCCGCTGAAGTGACCGTCAGGAGTTTCGGGTCGTGGTGCCGGTGTTGCGACCGCTCGCGTCATCGTTGGTTGCGGCGGCGGCGTGGCGGCGGCCTTGGCTACCTGCGGCGCCGTCGTTTTCGTCCGCACGGCCCCGCGGACAATGATCTCGACCCGTATGAGAGAGGCCCGTTCGGCCTTCCACAGGGTCAACATCCGCTCATAGTAGTGCGACATGAGCCAGGATTTGAGGAACCGTGTCGGAACCGACAGGCAGACCGTGCTCGCATCGACACTCTCGAGCTCAAGCCGCCCGAACCAGCTGTTGAACACGTCCTCGCCCAATTCGCTACGAAGCCTTTTTCTTGCGCGGGCCCACTGGTCCGAATCCCCGCGTTTGGTCATCCGATCAACCTCCTTTCGCCCGCCAATCAGGCCGGCTTTGTTTCGATCCCCCGCAGACGCCGACACTTCATCCGGTAGTGGCGCTGGCGGATCGGGTTCGGTCCCGCTGACTACGATTGTTCCCATGGTAATCCCTCAGCCTTCCAGCTCCCGGCGGTGCCGCGATGGCCGTCGGGGTCCAGTTGTCCTTCAAAACCGTGCTCCAGGTTGAAGCACGGAGCATATCCGGCAGCCGTGGCTGCCACGGCAGCGCTGCGGCTGCGGTTTCCCGACCGGCAGAGGAAGAACAGCGATGCGTCCTTGCCAATGTCGTGGTCGGCGAGATTCTGCGACAGCCGCCCGACGAAATCGGGAACGGTCTGGCCGCTGGCAAAGTCGTTCCATTCCAACAACAAAGGCGATTTGCCGATGGAAGCCAGGACCGGGATGCCGACGAAAATCCATTCGGCCTTGCTGCGAACGTCGATCAGGACGCTTTTGGGCAGACGGGCCAAGCTATCCCACGCCGCTTTGACCGACACGTCGCCCGCATAGTCGCGCGCTGTTGTTCCCGACATAAAAATCCCCCGGGCGCGCCAGCATGACAGCCGCCGCGACGACGTTTTGGAACCTTGCCATGTACTCAAGGAAGTCTTCCCTAACTCTAGGGAAGTTTACCCGAATTCGTTACTCGGACTTCGATCGGAAAAACGAAGAGAGACTTTTAAATACGCTCGATCAACGCCCCGTACTCTTAGTTCTTCTTAACCTGTGTTGCCCAGCCTGTTCCTCACAAAACCACAGGCGTGCCGGCTCCGCAATGCCCCATCAGTGAAAAATGGCGGGGCCTGAAGATCGCAGAAGGCCGATGTTGCGATCTGGGCAGGACCGTCGGGAGGTTAAGCCATTGCGAGTCAAAGGAATCAGATTCGCGTCGTGACAGGCGCGCGCCCTTGCAAAAAATATTTTGAAGGAAGGGCCTTGACTCACGCGATTCAGGTGAGGCGGAAGACCACCTTGGCCGACTTGGATACAGGGTGTTGAAAGACAAGAGGAATGAGTGTCAGGCGCCATCGATTTCGCGACTCGCTGACGGCAGCATAGCGTCATTGCTGACTGTCCGGCCGTGAAAAAAATGGGCGCGGCAAGGCCGCGCCCTTTTTGGATTCCGATGCGTACCGATCAGGTGCTAAGAGCGCGCACCCGTGCAGTCAGCCGCGCAACTTTTCGCGACGCGGTGTTGCGATGCACGATGCCGCGCGATGCCGCGCGCATGAGTACCGGCTCCGCTACCTTCAGTGCCTCTGCCGCCTTGGCCTGGTCACCGTTGGCCAGTGCCTCCTCGACCTTGCGAAGATAGGTTCGGACTCGCCCGCGGCGGTCGCGGTTGACTTCAGTGCGCGTCGCGATCTTACGCGTCGCTTTCTTCGCCGATGATGTGTTGGCCATGATCTGCCTTGCTGGGACATAACAAAACGGGGCGGCGCAGCACGCCACCACCGATTGGATCGGGCTTATAGTCGGCCACCCGGTCGGGGTCAATGTCCCTTTGTACCTCGGGTGTGCCTCGGCCGGTTACCGATCCTTGAACTGCGGCGCGCGCTTGGCGAGGAAGGCCCCCATTCCCTCCCGCTGGTCCTCTGTAGCGAACATCGCCTGGAAGAGGCGGCGCTCGAACCGCTCCCCCTCGCCCAGGGTGGTCTCCGCGGCGCGGTTGACGCTCTCCTTGGCCATCATCACGATCGGCAGCGATAGATCGGCAATGCGCTCGGCAATCTTCATCGTCTCCTCCAGCAGATCGCCTGCCGGGACCACCCGCGATACCAGACCAACGCTGTCCGCCTCGGTTGCATCCATCATCCGGCCGGTGAGAATGAGGTCCATCGCCTTGGCCTTGCCGATGGCGCGCGGCAAGCGCTGGGTACCGCCCATGCCCGGCATGACGCCGAGCGTGATCTCCGGCTGGCCGAATTTTGCGGTATCGGCGGCGATGACGATGTCACACCGCATGGCCAGTTCGGCGCCGCCGCCGAGGCAAAAACCGGCAACCGCGGCGATCAGGGGCTTGCGCGCCTGAGATACGCGATCGAGCGCGGCCCCATAATCCCGCTCAAACGCTTCCATAAAGGAAAGATCGCTCATTTCCTTGATATCGGCGCCGGCTGCGAAGGCCTTCTCCGACCCGGTGATGATCATGCAGCCTATCTTTGGATCGGCCTCGAAAACTTCCAGTGCTGCGCCGAGTTCGCTGAGCAGCGCGGCGTTGAGCGCGTTCAGCACCCGCGGCCGGTTCAGCGTGATCAGCCCGATGCGGCCGCGAGTCTCAACGGCAATGGTTTCGTAGGCCATGCATTCCTCTTCTCAATCTGTGCCGCGAGCCGCCGTCATGGCGCTGTCGGGCCGTTTGTTACCTTTGGCAGACAGGACAATAGAAGGTCGATCGGCCGGATTGAACCACGCGCTTGATGATCCCCCGGCAATTGGCCCGCGGGCACGGTTCTCCCGCGCGGTCATAGACGGCAAACCGATGCTGAAACATCCCGAGCGCCCCATCGGTCTGGCGGTGATCCCGAAGCGAGGAGCCGCCGGCGGCGATGGCGTCCGTCAGAACGGAACGGATTGCCTCGACCAGGTTGTGGGTCTTCCGGGCTGCTTTGCCGCGGACGGTTACCAGCGATCCAGATGTGCGCGTCGGCGACAATCGCGCCCTCCAAAGCGCTTCGCAGGCGTAGATATTGCCGATTCCGGCGATTTTGCTCTGGTCGAGCAGCAATGCTTTCAGTGGCACGATCCGGCCCTCGGCGACAGCGGCGAGATGTGCTGCATCCATCGCGTTGCCGAGTGGCTCGATCCCCAGCCTGGCGAACATCGGTGAGGTCTGCAGCTCGTCCCGCTTCAGAAGGTCCATCAGACCAAAGCGCCGGGGGTCGTTGAAGATCACCCGGGCGCCCGAAGACAGGTCGAAGACGACATGGTCATGTGCCTTGAGCGGGCCACGTGGATGGTAGGTGGCGGCTGGAATCATCGCCTCGTCGCCAACCTCGATACGGAACGACCCCGACATCCCAAGATGCATGACCAGGACGTTGCGGTCGTCAAGATCAGCCAGGAGATATTTGGCCCGGCGGCTGAGAGAGACGATCCGTCGCCCCGCCAGACGACTGCGAAAACGAGGCGGGAAGGGCCTGCGCAGATCAGGGCGGCGAACGCAGGCCTTTTCGATGACCGCATCCTCCATGACGGGGCGCAGGCCCTGGCAAACGGTCTCGACTTCCGGCAATTCTGGCATGGCGGCGGTCGCTAACCCTTTCGCAGGACGGCGACGATAGCCTGATGGGGGCGGTTGGGCTATCGTCCGCGCCGATCGGAGGTTCGACCCATGTCTGCAAGCGCTGCGCAAACGCCGCGTCCGGAGCGCGAAGACCGTGTGTCGTTTGGCTTCCGCACGGTTGAACTCGGCGAAAAGCAGGCGATGGTCGACCGCGTCTTCGACCAGGTGGCGCGTCGTTATGACCTGATGAACGACATCATGTCCGGTGGTCTGCACCGGGTATGGAAGGACGCCATGGTCTCCTGGCTGGCACCGCCGCGGCGACTAAAACGTCGCTATTCGGTTCTCGATGTCGCCGGCGGCACCGGCGACGTGGCATTCCGCATCGTCAAACGATCCAGCGGCGCGACGGTGGTTGTGGCCGATATCAACGCCGAGATGCTGAAAGTCGGTCGTGGCCGGGCCGCTGCACGGGCTCTGGCCGATCGGGTTGTCTTTGCCGACGGCAATGCCGAACAACTGCCGTTCCCCGAGAACCAGTTTGATGCGGTCACCATTGCTTTCGGCATACGCAATGTGCCGCGTATCGAACGGGCGCTTGGCGAGGCATTGCGGGTGCTCAGGCCGGGCGGCCGTTTCCTTTGTCTCGAGTTTTCAACCGTGGATGTGGCCGGCCTTGACCGCCTCTATGACCTGTTTTCATTCAACGTCATCCCCGCTCTCGGCGAAGTTGTCGCCGGCGATCGTGACTCCTACGCCTATCTTGTCGAATCGATCCGACGCTTCCCCAATCAGGCTCGATTTGCGGCCATGATCGCCGAGGCCGGCTTCGCACGGGTTGACTATCGCAATCTGACCGGCGGGATAGCGGCCCTTCACTCGGGCTGGAAGCTCTGATCCAATGGCCGGACGGACGATTGCGCTGTTCCGGATGGCTCGTGCCGGCTGGTTGCTGGCGCGTGAAGGCGCGTTCGCGCTTGTCGATCCGGAGACGCTGCCGTCGGCGCCGCGGATTGCGGCAAAACTGGCTCGGCTGGTTCAGCGGCGCGGCGTTGACGTTGAGACGCGGTCGGAGCGACTGACAGCTGCACTCAACCGGCTCGGCCCGTCTTACGTCAAGCTGGGGCAGTTTCTGGCAACCCGCCCCGATCTGGTCGGTCAGGATGCAGCCGATGCGCTCGGCCGGCTCCGCGACGAGATCGAGCCTTTCCCGGAAGCTGAAGCACGCGCAACGGTTGCCGCAGCATTCGGCAGGCCGGTGGACGACCTGTTCAGTGCCTTTTCGCCCCCGATCGCGGCCGCTTCGATTGCCCAGGTTCACAGGGCGGAGATCGCCGGACCGAACGACACCCGCCACGTGGCAGTCAAGGTTCTGCGCCCCGGCATCCGCCAGGATTTTCGGCGCGACCTGGACACATTCTATCAGGGCGCGCGATTGATCGAGCGGTTCGATCCGGCGGCTCGTCGGCTGCGACCGGTGGCGGTCGTCGACACCCTGGCGCGTTCGGTGACCATCGAGATGGATTTGCGGCTTGAAGCGGCGGCATTGTCGGAGATGGCCGAGGCGACGGCTGACGATCCGGGGTTCCGGGTCCCGGCGGTCGAATGGGACTATACTTCCCGTGACGTCCTCACACTGGAGTGGGTCGACGGCATCAAACTCTCCGACCTCCCGGCGTTACGTGCCGCAGGGCACGACCTGCCGCTGCTCGCCCGCCGGCTTATGCAGGCGTTTCTGCGCCAGGCTCTGCGCGACGGTTTCTTTCATGCCGACATGCACCAGGGCAACCTGTTCGTCGATGCAGCCGGCGATATCGTTGCCGTCGATTTTGGCATCATGGGCCGACTGGACCGAGACGGGCGACGCTTCGTCGCCGAGGTTCTCATGGGCTTCATCCGGCGTGACTATCGGCGCGTCGCCGAGGTTCATTTCGACGCCGGAATCGTTCCCGGCGAGAAGCATTCGGTCGACGATTTCGCCCAGGCGCTGAGGGCGATCGGCGAGCCGATTCATGGTCAGCGCGCCAGCGAGATCTCCATTGCCCGGCTCTTGACCCTGCTGTTTGAAGTGACCGAGCTGTTTGACATGCAGACCAGACCGGAGCTGCTTCTGGTCCAGAAGACGATGGTGGTGGTCGAAGGGGTTGCCCGGTCACTCGACCCGGATTTCGACATGTGGGTGGCGGCCGAGCCGATCGTGCGCGAGTGGGTCGAGCGCCATCTCGGACCGAGCGGCCAGATGGAATTGGCCGCTGAAGGGGTCGGTGCACTCGGGCGGCTGGCTGGCGAACTGCCACGGTTGGCCGATCGCGCCAACCGGTTGTCAGCTGAAATGGACCGAATGGCCGCACATGGCCTCAAGCTCGATCCGGACACCATAGCCGGGATCGGGCAATCCGAGGCGAACGCCGCCCGTTGGGGGCGGGTGGCGCTATGGATTATCGCCATCGTTGCCGTGGTGGCGGTGCTGCGCTGGGTATTGTGAGCCGTGTACGCGTCTTCAGGCCGGTTTGCATTGCATTGGTGCGCTGCCTATCGTCTGCCCATGATGGTCGCCCTGCGCAACAATGCTCGTTACGACACCCTCGCTGTCGCCGGTTGTGGCAACGGCTGACCCATGGGGCAGAAGACGTCCATTCTCCTGGTGATTTCGGGCGGGATTGCCGCCTACAAGTCCCTGGAGCTGATCCGGCGGCTACGCGAAAGACAGTTTTCCGTGCGCGTGGTGATGACCCGGGCGGCGCAGGCGTTTGTGACGCCATTGGCGGCCGGCGCCCTGGCCGGCGTCAAGGTGTTGACCGATCTGTTCGATGACGACGAGGAGATGGACATTGGCCACATCCGCCTGGCGCGGGAAGCCGATCTCATCGTTGTTGCACCCGCCACCGCCGATCTCATGGCGCGGATGGCCGGCGGCCATGCCGATGATCTGGCGTCGGCTGTCCTGCTCGCAACCGACAGCCCGGTCCTGATCGCCCCGGCGATGAATCCGGCCATGTGGCACCATCCGGCGACCCGGCGGAATCTTGCGTGTTTGCGTGAAGACGGGGTTCGGTTCGTTGGTCCAAACGCGGGCGAGATGGCGGAAAGTGGCGAGGCCGGGGTTGGTCGGATGGCAGAACCGCTGGAGATTGTCGACGCAGCGGAGGCGATATTGGGCTCCGTCGCGAAGCCTCTCGCCGGCCACCATGTCCTGGTCACGTCCGGCCCGACCTACGAGCCGATTGATCCGGTTCGGTTTATCGCCAACCGGTCCTCCGGCCGCCAGGGGCACGCCATTGCCGCTGCTGCGGCGCACGCCGGAGCCCGGGTCACCCTGGTGTCCGGCCCGGTAGCCCTTGCTGATCCGCCGGGCGTTGAGACAATCCATGTCGAGACCGCCGCCGAGATGCTCGCGGCAGTCACGACCGCGCTTCCGGTCGACGTTGTGGTCATGGCGGCCGCCGTTGGGGACTGGCGCGTCGCCGAGCCGTCCAGTGGCAAGATCAAGAAGGGGCGAGACAAGGCGGTTCCGTCGCTGCCGCTCATCGAGAATCCGGATATTCTCGCCACGGTCGGTCGCCACCCCACTCTGCGCCCGGATCTGGTGATCGGTTTTGCCGCAGAAACCGCCGAGTTGGAACAGAACGCGGGTGACAAGCTGGAGGCCAAGGGCGCCGACTGGATCCTGGCCAATGACGTGTCGCCCGACACAGGCGTGATGGGCGGTGAGGAGAATACGGTTCATCTGGTCAGTGGGTCTGGCGTCGAGGCTTGGCCAAAAATGGCGAAAACCGCGGTTGCCGAGGCGCTTGTTGCCCGGATCGCCGACACTCTGAGTCGCCGCAGCGGAGCGGATGGGTGACTCCGGCCCGGGTGCTCGTCCAGCGGCTGCCGCACGGTATCGGGCTACCGACACCGGCGCCGCAATCCGCCGATGCCGCAGGCAGCGACCTCGCCGCCGCAGTCCCGGAAAACGCGCCGGTCACCCTCGAGCCGGGGGATCGGACGCTGGTGCCGACAGGCTTCGCAATCGCCCTGCCGGCCGGCTATGAGGGACAGGTCCGGCCCCGGTCCGGGCTTTCCTTGCATCATGGGATCACCGTGCTCAATGCGCCGGGCACGATCGACGCTGATTATCGGGGTGAGGTGAAGGTCGTCCTGATCAATCACGGTGCCGAACCATTCCGCATTGAACGCGGCATGCGGATTGCCCAATTGTTGATCGCGCCGATTGCTCCGGCGGTTTTTGACGAAGTGGCCGACCTGCCCGCTAGCGAACGCGGAGACGGCGGCCACGGCTCGACGGGTCTGACGGGACAACTGGATCGCACACGCAAATGACGGCGTGAACGGCAAGCGAAACGCTGTCTACGGCATTCCAGGATCGAGACGGTTTGATCCGGGGATCAACAGCCGCCGAAGGCGGGAAGGGAAAAGGGCCACATGGTCGAGGCAACGCACGGGGCACCCAGGCCGGGACGCGGCAGGGTGTACGATTCGATAACCGACACCATCGGCGACACGCCGCTGGTCCGCCTTGATCGTATCGCCGCGGTCAAGGACGTTCACGCCCGTCTTCTTGGCAAGCTGGAGTTCTTCAACCCGATCGGCAGCGTCAAGGACCGGATCGGCGTGGCGATGATCGATGCATTGGAAGCCGAGGGCCGGATCAAGCCGGGGTCGACGACGCTGATCGAGCCGACGTCGGGCAACACGGGGATCGCCCTTGCGTTTGTCGCGGCGGCGCGCGGATATCGGCTGATCCTGGTGATGCCGGAAACGATGTCGGTCGAGCGCCGCAAGATGCTCCAGCTGCTGGGAGCAGAGCTCGTATTGACCGATGGCGCCCTGGGTATGCGGGGCGCGCTGGCGCGCACCGACGAACTGATCAAGGAGATCCCGGACGCGGTGATTCCCCAGCAGTTTCAGAACCCTGCCAATCCCGACATCCACCGCAGGACGACCGCGGAGGAAATCTGGAACGACACCGACGGTGCGGTCGATGCACTCATCTGCGGTGTCGGCACCGGCGGCACGGTGACCGGAGCCGGTCAGGTGCTGAAAACCCGGAAACCCGGTTTGCGGGTCATCGCGGTCGAGCCCGATGACAGCCCGGTACTCTCCGGCGGAAACCCCGGTCCCCACAAGATCCAGGGGATTGGTGCCGGCTTCGTCCCGGCCATCCTCGACACGGAAGCCTATGATGAGGTGATCGCGGTCGGCAACGAGGAGGCATTCGAGTATGCCCGCCTCAGCGCGCGGATCGAGGGGATTCCGGTCGGGATTTCCTCCGGGGCGGCTATCGCCGCCGCTGTCAAGGTAGGACGAAGGACTTTGATGAAAGACAAGACGATCGTCGTGATCATCCCTTCTTTCGCCGAACGCTACCTCTCCACCGCATTGTTTGACGGACTCGACTAGAGCGCAATTCTCGCACTCCATGCGGTCTGCGTTGCACTTTCG
The DNA here is from genome assembly GCA_024222895.1 of Hyphomicrobiales bacterium. Lineage (GTDB taxonomy): Bacteria > Pseudomonadota > Alphaproteobacteria > Rhizobiales > Kaistiaceae > Bauldia. Next base: position 14,323 of record JAAEOR010001036.1, read on the forward strand.
GGGGTGCTCAAATGCGCTCGGCTGGCCCATTTCAGCCGCGCTTGAACCGGCTTCACCCGCCTCCCATATCTTGGATCGGACGGACGCCTTGAAGAAGGGTCCGGCCGGGACGGTCGCTTTTGGAACGAGGACCACCGTAAATGACGCGAATTTCGGCGTTTTCCAGCCCGCTCCTGCTTGGCTTCGATGAAGTCGAACGGGCGCTCGATCGGCTCACGAAAGCCGCTGGCGATGGCTACCCGCCGTACAATATCGAGCGGCTGGCAGCGACAGACGAGCGCGGGGAGATGCTGCGGATCACGTTGGCGGTTGCCGGTTTTTCAAGCGACGAGCTCGATGTCACCGTCGAGGACAAAGAGCTGGTTATCCGAGGTCGACGGGATGAAGAGGATGATCCTCGAACGTATCTGCATCGCGGTATCGCCACCCGGCAGTTCCGCAGAAGCTTTGTGCTTGCAGAGGGTATCGAGGTGATCGGCGCCGATCTCGCGGACGGGCTTCTGTCGGTGGATCTGGCCCGCCCGCCTTCGGAGAAGGGGGTGCGTCGGATCGAGATCAACGGGTGCGGCTGAAGTCGGCCCAGGAAAGGAGTTTTGTGATGGAAAACGACCAGAGACAGGTCATATCTACGGAGATTCTGGCCGGCCTCGGTGGCGGCAAGATCGCCTATGTTCGCTCGTTCAGGTCGGAGGAGGCAAAGGATCTGTTTCCACAGCTTCCACCGGTTGCCCCGAACCTTGAATTGTGGGCTTTGCTCGGTGCTGATGGAACGCCGATCATGCTTGCCGACAGCCGTGATGCGGTTGTCATGAATGCGCATCAGAACGATCTGGAAATGGTCAGCATCCACTGACCGGGCGCAGAGGCTGGTATTAGGCGGCGTCGGGCGTCGCTTCTTCGGTCAAAACGGCATGTAGCGCGGCCCGGTCGGTCGAGGCGCGGAGTTTTTCGGCAACGTTGCCTTGGCGCAGGTGACGGGCAATGCGTGCCAGCGCCTTGAGGTGATCGGCGCCGGCTCCCTCCGGCGCCAGGAGCAGGAAGACCAGGTCGACTGGCTGATCGTCCAGGGCCTCGAAATCAATCGGTTTTGGTAATCGGGCGAAGAGGCCGAAAATACGCTCAAGGCCGGGAAGCTTGCCGTGAGGGATGGCGACACCACCGCCGACACCGGTCGAACCGAGTTTCTCCCGCTGGAGCAGAGTGTCGAAAATCTCCCGAACGGGCCGGCCGGTAATGGCCGACGCTTTCTCGGCAATCAGCTGAATAACCTGCTTCTTGCTGTTCGCCTTCAGCGAGCCGACAACGGCGTCCGGCGCTATGAGGTCACCCAAGTCCATGGCGAATACCCGTATGGTCCGTTTGGTGCCAGACGTTCATGGTTTCAAGCGCTGGAGGTCAGCTCACCGTGGATGAGCCCGCAGTCCGCAGAGACGGATCGACCCAACCGATATGGCCGTCGGCGCGGCGGTAGACGACGTTGACACCGCCGTGGGCGGCGTTGCGGAAGACGAAGACCGGCGAGTCGGAGAGGTCCATGCTCATCACGGCACTTCCGACGGTCATTGTCTCCAGATTCGTGACTTCCTCGGCGATAATCGCCGGGCTGTAATCTGAAGCCACTTCTTCTTCCTCGTCCGGCGAGGCGATGACGTAGCGCGTCGCCTCCTCGGCCGGCACCACCTTTTCGGCGTGATGTTCCTTGAGCCGGCGCTTGTAGCGGCGGAGCCGTTTTTCGATGCGCTCGGCGGCAAAGTCGAAGCTCTGGCGAACGTCCTGAGACTGACCCTGCGCTTTCAGGACGATGCCGGTATCGAGGTGGACGGTGCAATCGGTCCTGAACCCGGATCCCTCGCGTTCGACCCTGAGATGCCCGGTGTATCCGCCATCGAAATATTTGGTCAGCGCATCACCGATACGGTCCTCGGCATGCTGTCTGAGCGAATCGCCGATATCGACGTTCCTGCCGGAAATCTGCAGTGCCATTGGGCTTCGAACCTTCTGTGCTGTTCCGGTTCTTGACGCTTGTCGGTCCCGCGTGAGCGCGGCCGGGTGGCGCTTCCTGGCGCCGATTATTTCAGTCGTATGGCGCGCTTTCTCTAAGCCTCGCCACCGCCCCGGGGGCGTCGATGGGCGCGCATCTTCTATGGGCGAGCGTATCACAAGTCAACCAAGGCTGCAGTCGTGCGGTGGAAAGTCGGCGGCCGTGTCACCCCGATTGTCGGTCGGCGCAGTGAGTCACAAAGCGGCCCGTTTGTCCCGGCGCCGTTGAACCGAAGAGGGAATGCGCATCGACTCGCGATACTTGGCCACGGTGCGTCTGGCGATATCGATGCCAGAGCCGCGAAGTGACGTGACGATTGCGTCGTCCGAC
>JAAEOR010001037.1 GCA_024222895.1 Hyphomicrobiales bacterium
AACCCGGATATCAGTGGCCCCGGCGAGTACCCGCCCGAGATAGGGAAACGCGATGCAGATACGTCCGTCGGCATTCTCGAAATACAGCATGTGCCCACCCAGCGCCTTGAGCAATGCCGGGCTGTCGATCACCAGATGCGAACCCTTGGTGCCGGCGACCAGCCGCTCGCCGGGCGTGTCGGAGTCGGCAAGTTCCGACCTGGTTTCGTCGAGCCATGCGCCGGTTGCGTTGATGATGACCTTGGCCGTAACCGTCGTCCGCACCCCGGTCGTGCCGTCGACCAGAACCAGGTCACCGTTCATGCCGCGATCCAGGGTGGCGTAGTTCAGCGCCGCACAAGCCGGCGCGATCTCTTCCGCGTCGGCGACGAGTTCGATACCCAACCGTTCCGGATGACTGATCCAGGCGTCGTAGTAGGTAGCCGAGAAGCGAACGCGACTGTTCAGCTGCGGCCAGAGACGACGCGTCGCGTTGCGTCCACGGAAACTGTGCCGCGCCATGATCCGTCGCTTTCTGGTCAGCCAGTCATAGACGCCGAGACCAAGTCTGATCGGCACGGCGCCGCGGTTTGACGGTTTGCTGCTGCCGCCAAGGAAGCTTACAGCCGAGTTCCACAGACCTGAAAAGACGCCGATGATCGGAATCGTGGTCGCCAACGGGCGGACGAAATGGGGTGCGGTTGCCAGCAGGCCGTCGCGCTCGCTGAGCGATTCCCCGACGAGCGAGAACTCGCCGTTTTCCAGATAGCGTAGGCCGCCGTGGATCATCCGCGACGGCGCCGCACTGCACCCGGAACAGAAATCGGACCGTTCCACGAGCAGGACGCGCAGGCCCTGAAGCGCGAGTTCGCGATACACACCGATGCCATTGATACCGCCACCCACGACGATAGCGTCGAATGCGCCATCGGCAACGATCTCCCCCAGCTTGTCGTTCCGCGTTTTTGACATGCTTTCCCCGTTCGCGGGCGAGGCCCACGTTGCTCCTTCCCTTCCTTGTCCGCCGGTTTTACCGATCCAGATCGCTCAAATGTCGTGTGGCGGCTGAGTCGATCCTGTCGAGGTCCTCCTGGCTGAGCCGGAGTCTGCCGGCCTTGGCATTCTCGATGGCCTGATCCGTGTTGCGCGCCCCGCAGAGGGCAAACGTGATCCCCGGCTGCTGCAGCGTCCAGGCGATGACGATCTGTGCCGTTGTCGCATCATGGGCGTCGGCAACCGGTGCAAGGT
>JAAEOR010001038.1 GCA_024222895.1 Hyphomicrobiales bacterium
AAGGTCCATCTTCGGCCATTATGAGTAGCTCCCAATTATGTGCAGTATCCTGTCCTGGAGAGGGACGGACCCAGCGATTTCGGTGGCCTTCGGGCATGTATGCAGGCGCGGAGCTACACATAATTCTTGCGGTCTTCTGCAGTGGAGAACCCACTTGCGGAGACTGCTATGGACACGAACCCCACCCCGACGAACTGGCTTCTCGACAGCCAGCTTGCGCCACACATCGACGCGTACACCGACTTCCTAAAGCGAGGCGGTTACGCGACAACAACCCTCAACCGGTACATGTTATGCCTCGCGCACCTCGCGTACTGGATGCGCCAACACCGCTGCGATGTCGAGGAACTGGACGAGGCTGCGGTCAGCCGCTTCCTTGATGAGCACCTGCCCGGTTGCGAGTGCCCTGAGCCGGTCTGCCGGAACCGGCGCGACCTGAGTGCTGCCTGCGGTCATCTATTGCGTGTTCTGCGCGGCAAGGACGTCATTGCCGAGCCGGCGGCCAAGATCAGCGCGATAAACGAAGAACTACAGAACTTCGATGCGTACATGCACCGTGTGCGAGGCTTGGCCGAGGGGACACGCCAGGATCGAGTTCGTATTGTGCGGCGCCTGCTGGTGGCGCGTTTCAGCGACCAGCCGGTGGTGATCTCAACGCTGCAGCCGGCCGACGTGCGTCAGCTCTTCGCCACGGAGTTCGAACGTTGCGACAGTGCCTCCCATGCCAGTGCGTTGGCCTCGGCCCTGCGCGCCTACTTCCGTTACCGCACAACCTGCGGGGATCAGGTCGGCCCACTCCTTGGCGTGATCGCATCGCCGGCCCACTGGAGCTTGGCCGCGCTGCCACGCTCCCTCACCGACGAGGAGATCGAGCGGCTGCTCGCATCCTTCACCCCGGATCTGCCCTCGCCCCGGCGAGGTTACGCCATGCTCCGCTGCGCCCTCGATCTGGGATTGCGAAGCAGCGAGATCGGCAAGCTCGCGCTGGCCGATATCGATTGGCAGGCGGGCACGCTCAGGCTGCGATGCACCAAGTCGCGACGCGAAGACATCTTGCCGTTACCCCCCGCCACCGGCGAGGCGATCGCCGAACACCTGCGCTTCGAGCGTCCAGAGAGCACCAACCCGGCCGTGTTCGTTCGCCACATAGCGCCGCGTGATGTGCCCATCGGCCCCGACGCGGTCCGCCGGGTCATCCGCGATGCCTACCGGCGCACCGGCCTGACACACGGTCGTACACACGCGTTGCGCCACTCCCTGGCCCGTCATCTGGTGGAATCCGGGGGCTCGATCAAGGAGGTCGCCGATGTGCTGCGGCACCGATCGCTGAACACCTCTCTCATCTATGCCAAGGTCGATAGCCCCCGCCTGCAAGCCGTCGCACTGCCCTGGCCCGGGAGTACGACATGAGCGCCCCTACCACGATGCAGGCGAGGGTCTGCAACTACCTGGCCGAACGACGCCGTTTGGGATTCGAGCTGATTCCCTGCGGCCGTCTTCTCATGAGCTTCGCTCGCTATATCGACGCGCAGGAATATTGTGGGCCGCTGACTATCGAGATCATGGCCCAGTGGGCCAAGCAAGACAAATGGCAGCGAGGCGATCGGGCGACCTGGGCGCGCCGGCTCAAGCAGCTGCGGCCCTTCACCCGCTACCTGCGCCAGTTCGAGCCGCGCACCGAAGTGCCGGACGAAGCGATCTTCGGTCCTCTCCAGGAGCGGCTGACGCCACATATCTACAACGAGCAGGAGATTGTCGATCTGCTGGCCGCCGCGCGCGACCTCAGGCCGCCGGACGGTCTGCGTCCGGCGACTTACGAAACCCTGTTCGGACTCATCGCCGCAGCCGGATTGCGCGTCTCCGAGGCCGTCCATCTGCTGGAGGCCGATGTCGACCTCCAGCACGGCCTGTTGACGGTTCGCAAGACGAAATTCGCCAAATCGCGCCAGCTGCCCCTGCATCCGAGCACGGTGGAGGCGTTGCGCCGTTATCGAAATAAACGCCGTCAGCATGTCGCGGTCACCGCCGAGATGCCATTCTTCGTTTCCAGCAAAGGTCAGGGGCTGAGTTTGCGCCAGGTCTCGCGCATCTTCGCCGCCCTGCGCCAACAGCTGGAGTGGGTGAACCGCGGCGCTCACGATCGGCCACGCATTCACGATCTGAGACACACCTTTGCAGTCCGGCGCGTAACGCTCTGGCAGGCCAACGGTGTCGAGATCGATCAAGCGATGCTGGCGCTGTCCACCTACATGGGGCACGCCAAAATTTCCAACACCTATTGGTACCTCACCGCCGTGCCCGAGTTGATGGCTGCAGCTGCCGGAAAGTTCGAGCAATTCGCCAAGGGGTCGGAGGTTGAAGATGTCTAATGCGGCCCCACGTACCCCACCAGCACCTTCATTTTGCTCCCTGGTCCAGACGTTCTTCGCCGAGTACCTCATCGAGCAACGCGCGCTGAGCCCGCACACCGTGGCAGCCTACCGGGACGCGTTCCTGCTGTTCCTGGCCTTTGCTGAGGCGCGCCTGGGCAAGTCCCCGGCAGACCTGAGCTTGGCGGACATCACCTCGGAATTGCTCCTGGCGTTCCTGGATCATTTGGAGCAGGAACGGCACAACACGGTACGCACCCGCAATGCCAGGCTGGCGGCGCTACGGGCGTTCTTGAAGTTCGCCTCCCACCGCGACTTGTCCGCGCTGCACACCCTGGAGCAGGCACTCGGGGTGCCGATGAAGCGCTTCGAGCAGCCGATGCTCGAATTCCTGTCGCGGGAGGAGATGTTGGCGGTGATCGGCACGCCGGGCAGCACCTGGATCAGCCAGCGCGACCATCTGTTGTGGGTCTTGCTCTACAACACTGGTGCGCGCGTCTCTGAGATCGTCGCCGTGAGGGTGGCCGATGCGGTGCTCGACGGTGCAGCCTTTGTCCATCTGCAGGGTAAGGGACGCAAACAACGCGCGGTGCCGCTGTGGCGATCGACAGTGCAGGAAATCCGCGCTTGGCTGCGGATGAACCCGCAGCTGGGAGCCCATTCCGCGTTGTTGCCCAATCGAGACGGTCACCCAATGACCCGATCCAATGTCACGAAGCGACTGGCTCTGGCCGTGCAGTCAGCCTCGAAGTTGAACGGTGATCTGGCCAAACACCCTATCTCCCCACACTCGGTTCGGCGCACAACAGCGATGCACCTATTGCAGTCCGGTGTGGACATCAGCGTCATCGCGCTGTGGATGGGGCATGAAAGCCCGACGACCACGCACATATATGTTGAGGCGGATTTGGCGATGAAGGAAAACGCCCTTGCAAAACTACAAGAACCCGACTCGCCGACGCCCCGATATCAGGCCCCAGATGCGTTGCTGAGTTTCCTCCAGGCCCTGTAATTATGGATAGTCGCGATCATGCCAGATGCCCGTATTGTGGG
>JAAEOR010001039.1 GCA_024222895.1 Hyphomicrobiales bacterium
GTGGCTGGCTGCGCCAAGTGCGGCCACCACCACATCGCCTACAACTCCTGCAAGAACCGTCATTGCCCCAAGTGTCAGGGGCCCGCGGCTCGGGACTGGATGGCGGCGCGCGGCGAGGACCTGCTGCCGGTCGAGTATTTCCACGTCGTGTTCACCCTGCCGGCCGAGATCGCGCAGATCGCCTACTGGAACAAGCGCGCCATCTACGGCTTGCTGTTCAAGGCGTCGGCCGAGACGGTAATGACCATTGCCGCCGATCCCAGGCGCCTCGGCGCCCGCGTCGGCATGACCAGCGTGCTCCACACCTGGGGCTCTGCGCTCACGCACCATCCCCACATCCACATGATCGTTCCCGGCGGTGGTCTGTCGCCGGACGGCACCCGGTGGGTCGCCTGCAAACCGGGCTTCTTCCTGCCGGTCCGGGTCCTGTCCCGGCTGTTCCGTCGTCTATTCTTGGAGGGGTTGCTGGCTCTGCATCGCTCCGGCGCGCTCACCTTCTTCGGTGATCTCACCGGACTGGCCGA
>JAAEOR010001040.1 GCA_024222895.1 Hyphomicrobiales bacterium
CGGACGGGGACAAAATTGGAGGCGCGGACTGAACCATGCTGCATCGATGGCGACGTTGGACAGTGACAAGGACACTATATGGCGCCGGCCGCTCGGCCGGCATCCTGTTCGTTGCGACCCTGATCGCCAACAGTGCGCTCGCCGAGCAGCGCACCGGATCAACTGCGCGGCTGGAAGCAGCGGCGGAGGCGACGCTGGGCGGCCCGGCGACGGCGCCGGCGCAGATCGAAAATGACCGGCTGCGGCGGCTGGAGGATTCGCGCCTGCCCGGTCTCGACAGCTTCTTCGACCCGGTCGAGGACGCGTCCGCCCGCCTGCGCGAGGAGACCGGACTCGCCCTGTCGTTCGACTACCAGGCCCTCTACCAGTTCGCGACGGAGAGCCTGACTCGCCAGGATGAGGCGGCGTCGGGCCAGGCGCGCATTCTCGCAACCTGGTCGCTGCTCGACCGGGACGGACCGAATGAGGGCAGTCTTGTTGCCATTCTCGAGAACCGGCACCGGCTGGGAACCGACATCGCTCCGTCGGCCCTTCCGGGCGAGATAGGGTATCTCGGCGTCACCGCGCTGACCTTCGGCGATACGGATACGTCCCTGTCGGTCGCCTATTGGGGGCAGAAGCTGGCCGGGGGCCACGCCGGTCTCGTGGCGGGCCGGATCGACCCGGGCGATTACACCGACATTCTGGGTTATGTGAACCCACGAACCACGTTCTCCAACTTCTCGGTTCTCCTGAATCCCGTTCTGCCGATCCCCGATCCCGGCTTCGGTATCGGCGGCGGCGGCTTCATGACCAATCAGGTATACGCCCTCGGGCTTCTCAGCGACGCCAACGGCTCGCTCACCGACGTGGAGTGGTTTCCGGGCGGATCGGAACTCTTCACTTACGCCGAACTCGGCTGGACCCCGGCACAGTCCCAGAGGTACCTCACGAATGTCCACATCGGCGCGTTTCATGTCGATGCGCGCGCCGATGCCGGTGTGCCGGAGAGCTACGGAGCGGTTCTGTCGGGCAATGTGACCATCGATGAAGAGATCATGCTGTTCGGTCGGCTTGGTTATTCCGAAGGCGGCGCGCCGATTGCCCGACGCGCGGCAACCGGCGGCTTGCTGTGGCGGCCGGGCTCCTATGATGATCTGTTCGGCCTTGGCGTGACGGTCGCAGATCCGGTCGATCGGTCGTTGAAGACCCAGACCACGACGGAAGCGTTCTACCGATTTGATCTGTCGGACAATCTGGCTGTCACAACCAGCGTCCAGTATCTGCATGATCCCGGTTTCAATACCAGGAATCCGTGGGTCCTCGGCGTGCGTGGACGTTTCAATCTCTAACGCCGAAAACGCGCGTTGGCATCGCCTGTTGCCGCGCTATGTGGTTGGCTGGTAGACGGGGCGCGACGGGACGGCGCAAGACCCAACGGCCGCCCTCTTCCTGAACTCCAGTTCCGGTCCCAACCGGAGAAAGCCCGGCGAGCATAACCAATGCCCAGATGGCTGACAAAAACCGGCGTATGGATTCTCGGCGCGGTCGCTGTGCTGGTTCTGGCAGCCTGGCTGGTCCTTGCAATCCCGATGTTCTCGGACTTCCGGAGATCTATCGTCGAGTCGGTGTTGTCCGACCAGATCGGACAGGCCCTGGTCGTGAACGACGATGTCAGGATCGTGCTCGGGCAGACCAGTCGGATCCATGTGTCCGGGGTCGAGATCCCGAGCGTGAACGTTCCGGACACGGCTCTGGCCGAACTGAACATGCTCGAGTTTGACCTGGACCTGATGGCCCTGCTTGGCGGGGCGATCGATCTCGACAATCTGACAGTCGACGGACTGCAGGTGAACATGGTCACGCTCGAAGATGGCACGGACAGCTGGACATCAGCAGCAAGTGTGCAAACCGATCCGCCGTCCGGGACCGTCGAGCCAGAGGGCGCCACGCCGGCCCAGGAGGGCGCGGCCGAGGCCGACGGCGGAACAAGCGAGACCGGCGACGCCCCGCCGGCGGAAGCCGGCACGTCGGAGGATGGCGGCGGAATTCTCGCCTTCCTCGGTGAGAGGACTGCGTCTTTCACGTCCATCGGCTGGACGATCGACAATCAGGCCACCGGCTTTTCCTTCGTGTTCGACCTGACCAACCTCGACCTCGCCCGGTTCGAGGAGGGCGAAGGTGTTTCGCTGGTCGGCAAAGGCACGCTGAATGGTCAGACCTTCCAAATCGACGGCAATTATCCGCGCGGTGCGCCATTCACGACCAAAGCCTCGTTCGGGTCGATGGCCCTCAGTTTCGACGGACAGCCCATCGAACCGGATGCTGGCGGCGGTTTTTCGGGTCGGTTCGATCTCGACGCCGGTCAGTTCGGGGACCTGCTTGAAGGGATCGGGCTCCAGAGGACGCTTGAGGGTCAGGGCCAACTCAAGGCCGACCTGACAAATCAGGCGGGTCAGTTGAAGGTAGAGAACCTCGACATCTCCATTGGGCTGGAAAAAGGGCAGCTGGTGGAGGTCACGGGGTCCATCGACGATCTCTTTGCCGGAACCGGATTCGACGTGTCCATCGACGGCAGGTTCCATCCCGAGGGGGCCCCACCGCCGAGGGCGCGTGGGCTCAAGGACCTGGCGTTGATGGGGCTCCATGCGCACATCGTCAGCCAGGCGAAGGAGCTGGAGTTTGAGGAACTGACTATCACCACCAACCTGTTCGATCAGGGGCTCAACAATATCGGGCCGATATCCATTGGCCGCGTTCGCCGATCGCCGGAAGGAGAACTGGCGTTCGAAAACATGCGCCTGCAGGCCGGCCCGCTGGACGCTCCTTACGTCGTGGCCACCGGAAGCATTGGCGACATCCTGCAACTCAGGAAGCTCGCCTTCGAAGGCACGTTGGCTGCTTCCGCATCGCTCATTCTCGGTGATCTCGGAGATGATGTCGCGGCGGCCTTTGGTGGCGTCGAGGCCGAATTCGCGATCGACGATTCCGCCGGGCATCTTAGCCTTTCGAAGCTCGACGCCACGACAGTCGACACGAACCTCTGGTCGCTGGCGATGCGGGTGGTTTTTACCAACATGGCGGACCTTGACGGGTTTGAGTTCGATTTCGACCTCGACATCCCCGATGGGGCCGGCTTCCTGGCCGCCCTTGATCTGAACGAGATCGATGCGGGCGCCATGGAGGTCACCGCATCGGCCAGAGGTGGTGGACAGAAGCTGGCAGTGACGGCCGGCACGCTGGTCGGTAAGTCCCGACTTGATGCCGGGTTGGAAATGAACGTTGCGGGGGACGAACCGACAATACGCGGCGGCATTACCAGCGACCTCGTGAACATCCGGGACCTGAAGAACGCCGCGGCATATCTTGTGCAACTCGGTTCACTGGAGGAGAGACAACCGAAGGTGCAGCCGCTGGTGATGCCGAAGCCGGAGCCGCAGCCGCTGGTCCTGCCCAAGCCCGAACCGCAGCCGCTTGTTCTCCCCAAATCCGAAGGTGACGAGGCGTATCGATTTAAGCTCGACGATCTGCTGACTGATCTGAAGATCGTTCTCGACATCAAGGAAATTGTCGGTGAGCAAGGCGTGTCCAGCGTGTCGAGTGATTTCACGATCCAGGACGGAAAGGCCCAGCTGGGGCCGCTGGAAGTCGCCTATGGCGGAGGCTATTTCAACGTCAGTGCGGGCATGGACCTGGTTGAGACGCCGGACCGGCTCAGCATCTCGGGCGCCACGGGTGGTTGGGATTTTGGCGATATCCTCGATTCAATCGGTCTGGGCATCGAGGCCCATGGAACACTGCAGGGCAAATTCGATGTCGCCGGCAATTCAAGGTCGATCGATGCCTTCATCAACTCCATGTCCGGCTCGGCGACGATTTCCATGTCGCGGGGCAATATCAGCACGAGCCTGCTGGAACTTGCCGGACTGGGAATTTTCCGTTGGCTCTTCTCCGAGGAGCGCAGTCAAAAATTCACGGATATCGTGTGCGTCGTCGCCCCGGTCCGCATCGATCCCGGCAAGATCTCCTCGAGCTCGATCGTCGTTGAAACCGAAAAGGTACAACTGGTGGCAACGGGAGCCGTTGACTGGAGGAACAACAGTATCGCTCTGCGAGCTGAGCCGCGCCCGGTCGGGCGGCCCCTCTCCCGTAGTGCCTGGCCGTTCGACGTGACCGGGAAGCTGTCGGAACCCGAGTTCAAACTGGATATCGGCGGATCGCGACCGGCGTGGAATGAGCGTCGGGGTGACATGCCGTCTGATCGAACCCCATGCACGCCGGACATCCGTCAGCTTGAATGACGGGTATTCCTGCGAGCCAGGCTGGCCGGTTAGATCATTCCGGCTGCTCAGCCTGACACGTTCGCACTGATTCCACCGCCTTTGTCGTGCCGCCGAGGTCGATCTCGATCGAGCGGCCGCTTTCCCCGGTGACGACGACCGATGTCCTCCTGGTGAATTCGTCAGTGAAATTGGGATTGTCGAAAAAGGCGTACCCACCGGGAAGACCGTTGGACATGACGCCAACCACTTCGCCGGCGAACGCCGCTTCGGGAAACTCCATGGTGACGCTGCCGGTGGCGCCTTCCTCGATATCGGTCCAGGCCGCGTTGTAGGCCGCCAGGAAGCCGCCTTTCCTTGCCGGGTTCGCGCCGATCTGAACCACGGTGCCGTCTTCGAAGGCCTTCTGGGCCAGGCACCCGTTGCCCACTGCGGGATCGATGAGGATCTCCCAGTCGCCGGCACTCCCCCAGGGAACCAGATCAGCGGCAACAGCAGGAGACATGCCGAAGATCGGAACGATGATTGCGAGGATTCTTTTCATACAGTGCGCCCACCAAACCTACATGCCGACACGGAATTCATCTGAAAAAACTGTCACCTTGCGGTCCCTGTTTGTCAACCGCTGGACGGCGCTGTGGACCGGATGATCGTACCTCGACTGAAACTTGCCTCAAAACTGGTTGCAGTGAGCGAGACATGGGCATCCAGGGGCGGCCGAAGCTCAAACGCCCTCGGCTCCCGAGAGAATCGCCAGAGCCGGAAGAGGCACCACTCAGCGCGCCGTTCGTCCGCGACTGCGAGTTCGTTTCGCGAGATGTGAAATGGCGTGCGCTCCCATCCATTTGTCGTTTTGACTTCAATCAGCCGCGCTCTGCCGTCGGGCTCGAAGCTTGCGATATCGTAACCGGCGCCGTCACCATCCTCTTCTGCGCAAACAGTTGCGATGCAGACTATGCCTGCAATTCGGTGCCGAACCGGTTTCCCCGTGGCCGTCAATCGGCGTCAAGCGGCGCGTTGATCGACCGGGGCGTCCTGCGGCGCAGGGTTTGCGTCCGAACGGCGAAATACCAGGTCCAGCCGATCAGCAGCACCTGTATTGGCGCTCGGATCAGGGAGATAGAACGGTCCCCACTGGTGGCCGCCCAAGCCGGTCTGGTTGAATGCCGCATAGATATTGGCGGGGAAAAACAGGATCAGGACAGCGATCGCCACGATGCCTGCCAGCCGGCGAGCGGGCTGGAACAAGAACCCGAGGGCGATTGCGAACTCCAGAACGCCGGTCGCCAGGACCAAGGCCCGGCGCATCGGGACGAAGTCCGGCAGCATGGCGATCATTCCATCGGTCTGCGCGTAGTGGCCGATCCCAAAGAAGATAAACGCCAACGCTATGCCGAGGATGCCACCCATGGCTGCCTTCTCGGCTCCGCCAATGACCCGGCCAGCCAGCAGCGGCAGAAACAGAAGACCCAGAATGATGATCGGGGTGAGCATTCGGCAGCCTCCGATGAGAACAGGCGGTGCGCCACGTTCTGGCGCGCGGCGTTTGGCAAGGATCAGGAAAACCAGCCTCGCTGATTTGCATCGGCATCAGGTCGGATCGGATCCGGCGGATATCACTTTCCATCGGCCTCAGTCGAACTTGAAGACCCGCGCGGCGCCCCAGGCGAGAGCGATTGCGGCAAGGGCCAACGCAGCAATGTGCGCCAGGACGGTAACCGGTGCGTCGCCGAAGCTGACCAGCCGGTGCATCGCGGCCATCGTCCAACCGGCGGGCACGGCCATCTGAAGCGTCTGCATCCACTCCGGTGTCACCTCGATCGGCCACCAGGCGCCGCCGAGCGCAGCCATGATCATCGTCAGCAACATGCCGAGGCCGCCGACTTCCGCTTGCGTCCGCCCCACCGAGCCGACGAGCAAGCCGAGGGACGCACAAAGCGCCGCCCAACCCAGGAGAACAAGCAGGATCGCCGGCAGATTGGGGCCCCAGTCCATGCCGAAAAGAAGCGTTCCCACGACCATCGCAAAGCCGATCTGCGCCACGGCGAGTAGCATGCGGCCCAGCCATTTGCCGGCGATGATTTCCCCACGCGACAGAGGTGCGGATGCCAGGCGGCGAAGCATGCCCTGCTCGCGCTCCATCAACAGGAGAATGCCACCGCTGGTCAGCAGGACCAGCATGGTGAACATCACCAGAATGCCTGGCATAGCCTGCTCAAAGCCGGAGGGAACGCGCCCGAGGCGACCGGCAGCCTCGACGTCCACGGTCAGTGGCCGCGGCGCCTCGGCGAGCCTTGCAAGGCTCGCCGGACCTTCCCCGCGAGCGGCCAGGACCGCCAGTTCGGCGCGAAGAGAAAGCGCTGCGCGCTGCAGGCGTAAAGCCTCGAGCTCGGTCGTCGGCGTCGGTTCACCCGCGTGGTAGGTGGCCGTGACTGTCTCCCCGTCGGCTGAAATCGGCGCCGGCAAGGTCAGACGTGGCGCGTCGGACGACTCGTCGACAATCTCGAAGCCACTTTGGGTGAGGAGCTCGGCAAAGCGTCGGGTCGCAGGATCTTCGGACGCCGGCGCCTCCAGAATGATTTCGGACCCGGTCACCATCGCCCCGAAGCCCCCGGCGGTCATGTTGCCGATGAAGAAGAAGAACACGGGCGGCATCAGAACAAGCCAGAGGAGCGTAGAGCGGTCCCTCAGGGCGAACAGCACATCGTTTCGTGCAATGAACCAAATGTTGCGGAGAAGGATCGCCATCTGTGCCTCCAGTCAGCGGGTCGAAAAGCTGGTGGTCACGCGCCATGCGGTGACACCGGTCATCACAAGGATTGCCAGGACCGCGATGAGAAGCGGCGGGCCGAAACCGGACAGACCGCCGGTGCCGATCAGGTAGGCTTTGAGAGGCTCCAGCATCATTCCGTTTGGCGTCAGGCGTCCGAACGCAGCCAGAAAGTCAGGCATGCTTTCGAGTGGAAAAAAGCTGCCGCCAACCAGGAGCAGAGGAAAGAACACAAGCGTCGAGAAGAGTGCGCCTGCCTTGCGGGTTGGTGCCAGAACCTGGATCAGACTCGCCAGGCCAGCCAGCATCAGACCGGCGACGGTCAGCCAAAGTACCGTGAGCGGCAAGCTTTCGACCGGCAAGGCGAGCATCGCGAACGCGATCAGCGAGAGTGGCAGGACGATGATGCCAAGTGCGATCGCCGAGGTGACGATCCGCGCAGCAAAGAACGCAACCAACGAAGCAGTCGTGCTCTTCAGCCGCCGAAGTGTCCCCATTTCGCGTTCCTGCCACAGGTCCTCCGCCAGGCCCTGGGCCGCGAAGATCACCGACATCATCAGAAGGCCGGGGAAAAACAGCATCGTGAAGCTCGCCTCGCGCGCGCCTTCGGTCGTAGCAACGTCGATCTCGACAACAGCTGTCGACAGCACCGGGAGAACCCGGAAAAGCGTCGTTGCGGCCTCGCCGCTCAGCGCACTGATAGCCGACGCGGCTTCGTCCTGATCGAGTGACTCTTCCTGTATCCCGTCCACGATGTCGCCAATGGCGGCCAGCTCTGGGGCCAGCGCCATCTGGGCGTAGCTCCCGAAGTCAGCGATCAGCCGCGCCAACTCCTCCGCCATCTCCGGCAGGATCGACTGGAGCGGATTGACGACAAGCGTCAGCGATTGCGGCTCGGAGGCCAGGAAGGCCGTCTGAAACCCGGTCGGGATGACGAGCATCGCCGAGGCGTTTCCGGCATCGAGGATTTCGGTGCCGGACTCGGCGCTGACCGATTCAAGCATCAGCAATTCGGCGAGTTGGTCGGAGGCCAGTACGTCGACCAGGGCACCGCTCAAGAACGAACCGTCCTGATCTGCGATCAGCAAATGGACTTTCGGTGTCCCACCCTCAGATCCGCCCATCACGGCGCTGAGGAGCCCGCCGACAAGCAGCGGGACGCCGACCCAGATCGCTACGGACCACGGGGCAGAGGCTATGCGGCGCAGGTTCTTTGCTACCGCGGCGATAAGAAAAACCATGGTTCAGGCCCTCAACTCGCTTCCGGTCAGTTTCAGGAACAGGCTTTCGAGGCTTGGGCGACGCACGACCGTCTCGCGTACCTCGGCCCCCGCCCTGGCGAGCGTGTCGATCAGGCCGGCCAGGCGACCCGGACCGTTCTCGGTCTCGATCGTGATCCGGCTTTCGTCCGCCTGCAGGACGGCAAGGCCGTCGCTCGAATCGATTTCGGGCGCGATCCGATCGGCTTCAAAGGCACCCGTCAGAGTGATCACGTCGCGCTGGCCGACCTGCATCCGCAACTCGTCCAGCGTGCCCTCGGCAATCTTCCGGCCCTTGTCAACGATGGCGATCCGGTCACAAAGCGACTCGGCCTCCTCCATGTGGTGGGTGGTATAGAGAACGCTCGCCCCGCGCCCGATCTCGGCGCGAACCATGTCGAAGAGCCGCTCGCGCGACTGCGGATCCACACCGACGGTCGGTTCGTCCAGCAACAGAACATCCGGCTCGTGGACGATGCCACAACCAAAATTCAGGCGGCGCTTCATGCCGCCTGAGAAATCCTTGGGCTTGTCCCGGCGCCGATCGACGAGGCCGATGACATCGAGAACGTCTGCAACCCGGTCCGTCAATGCCGGGCCGCGCAGCCCGTAGGCGGCGCCCCAATAGCGCAGATTCTGCACCACCGAGAGATCCTCGTAGATCGCCATCTCTTGCGGCACGATGCCAAGCCGGGACTTGGCCGCACGCGGTTCGCGGACGATGTCATGCCCGGCGATCTCGATCTGGCCGGAACTTGGTGCGATCAGGCCGGATATGCAGCTGATCGTGGTCGACTTGCCGGCTCCGTTGGGACCCAGCAGACCAAAGACCTCGCCGGAGCGCATCGTGAAGCTGATATCCTCAACTGCCGTGAACGTGCCGAACTGCTTTCTGAGAGAGCGGATGCTGATCATCGCGTTTGTCCTCTGCACTTTGGATGCATGATGTGGCTCCCTGGTCCGGTGATTGCCGAGTGTGGAGCGAAAAAGCAGCATGGCGGCGGGCCCCGCCACTGAACCTTCGCGGAACCCCTGATTTCTTCGTGGAAATGCGCGCCTTTGCGGTTCACGTTTCGCGAACTGCAACGGGTTTGGGCCTGTGTCCCCGTCCCGCCGCACGGATTGAGCGATGGCACGAAGACGGAGGGCCGGATTCTCTCTTTATGGATTCCCGCCTATCCGCGGGAACAAGCGGTTTAGATGTGACGCCCTTGCCGGCGATCGTCCGTCAGATCCAGCCCTCGGTGCGCAGAGTCTTTTCGTAGGATCGTCCGACGGGGATTTCGCTCCCGTCCTTGGTGATGAGCGTCTTTTTGTGCCGCTCGCGTCTTACGTCCCTTACCGCATCACGCGCCACCCACCACGACCGATGCACCTGCAGACCGTCGGTTTCATCGAGATCGGCCACGGCATCGCCCATTCGATAGAGGACCAGTCCCTCACCTTCGGTGGTATGAACGCGGAGGTAGTGATCCTCCATTTGCATATACTGGATGCAGCCACCCAGCCCATCGGGCCTGCGCTTGAGCTTGCCGATGGTCGGTACCGCACTGGCGACGTCGGTGCTTTCCCGCTCAGCCTGTAATTCGGCCTCAGACCGGGCAGGCGTCAGGATCGGCCAGCGCTCGACCAGGACATATTGGACCAGCGAGAACACGAGATTGATGACCGAGACGTTCAGGTAGCTCATCCATGGCGGAGGAAGACCCCCCTCGGGATTGACGATGGTCTGCATCAGCCATCGCACTTCGAACGTCAAGGGCACCGCACCAATCAGCGTCTGCGCAATGAGCAAGACCCAACCCGGGTAATTCTCCGCCCCGAAGGAAGAACGGACGCCTCGGGAGATCAGGAGCATCTGCAGCCATCCCGCCGTGATGGCCAGGATCCAGAAGATAGATGCGTCCAGCAGGTCCGGTGCGTCGTTCTTGGCCATCCAGATCATGAATCCGGATGTCGCGAGAATCGCGATGAGGTAGCGGATTGCGAGGTTGAGCTGCAAGTTCGGCCACACTGGCTCTTGGTGTTGCAGTTGACGTTTCGTGAACCGTAACACCGCTGCTTTGCGCGAAACAAGCTTGGGCTTCACGTAGGGAAAGTGGCTCGTTTCCAGCGGAATCGCTTTTGTCGGGGCATGACAAAAGGACATGCCACTCCCGCATCTGCCCGGAAGCGCTCCCTCCCTCCCCTCGGTGCCATCTTCACCGCCGTGGCACTTTCCGGCAGCGCCTTCGCCACCGACATCGACCTCGAAATCCGTGGTTTTGCCGACGATGCCGGCGTTGCGGTCGTGCGGCTCTACGCTTCACAGGCGGCTTACGAAGCCGACGCGGCCGATGAACTGTTCCTGACCCGGATTACCGCCCGCACCGCCGATCTCCGGATTCCCGACCTCAACGGTACCTATGCGCTCGTCGTTCACCATGACCGTGATGGGAACGGCATGCTGAACACCCTACCCCTCGGCGTGTCGCTCGAGCCGGTTGGCTACTCCCGGGGTGCCTGGAATGTGGTGTCGCGTCCCGACTGGGCGCTTGCGTCCTTTTCGTCCGACACCAGGCCATCCCGACAACTGATCGAGCTCCGCACCAACGCGCTCGTTGCGTTCGCTCAGATGCTGGCAGTCGGTCTGCCGACACTGCTTGCCGTCTTCCTTGGGCTCGCCGTCGTCCGTCGGGTCCGCACCCACGTCACCGGTCACGCGCCCGGAAAGGGGAACCTCCATGACTAACGACCTCATCCGCGGCGTGACGAATGGGAATCCCGATCAGGCTGCCTCACCCCGCAAATCCAACCAAGGAGAAAGCAATGGTCGATCTTCAGAAACCCACGATCTCTCGGGACACTCCCAAATGGCTGCCGATCGCCGCAACAGCCGGCGTCTTGCTGCTGTTCGTGGCTGCCGTCTTTTCAATGAAGGTGCTGCTGGCGGTCTTTGTCTGCGCCTTGACCGCCGCCCTGATCTACGTCGCCGTGTGGTTTACGTGCCATGTCATCGCGTTGATCAACGACGTAACCGCCGGCCTCGGAACGCTGTTCCAGAGCTGGCGTTAGTGATGGCTTCATTTACAAGAATCGGAGATTCCGCAATGCGTACGATATCCACGCAGCTGTTGAAAGCGCGGCTCGACCGCAGCGAGCCGCTCCTTCCGGTGATGACGATGGATGAACACGTATTCCGCCGCGCCCACATCCCCGGCTCGATCCGCGTTGATGGCGCCAATGCCATGTCTCAACTCGACGATCGACCCGAATACCCGGCCCGCCAAGCGCCAGTCGCGAGGAACTCATGATGCGAGTTCACCGAGGTTCGAAGGACCTCATCGATCGAGCGCGACACCCGGTGCTTGTACGTTATTTCAGACGACCGTGCCCCGCGACTGCCACTCAAGGTGCCAGTCGCGAGGCTCGGGCCGCGGTCTCATCTGGGTTTTCTAACGACCGAAATGATCCGCTGGTTTGCTCTTCTCGTGCGTCCGCGTTCTACTAGGACGCATTCTCGATGATGTCGACGAGCTTAGCCTGCACCTGATCGACGGTCATCTCGTGGTCGGCAAAGAATGCGTTGTAGAGTTCGCCTATCTGATCAAGCGTTTCGCGTTCCATCACCTGGCCGGGATAAGGCAGGATGTTCGTGGGGCTCTCGAGGATGTTCAGGCCGATCTTCATGCAGAGATTGGCCTTTTCGAGATCGACATCAGCGCGGATCGGCACTGAACCCTTTTTGAGATTGAAGGCGACCTGAACCGGCTTGGAGATCAGCATCGAGGCCATCTTCAGCTGGGCGGCCGTGACCGCCGGATCATCGCTCTTCGGAAAATAGAACGCATCGCCGCCGGCATCGATCATCGGGTGGATGCCAAGGCCCGGCAGGCAATCATAGTCCGACCCGGCAACCTTGCCGGCAACCGCGAACTCGCCCTCGGCATAGTCACCCATGACGACGGCGCCGGCTTCACCGGCGATCACCTCGGCAACGGCGTCGTTCCACATATCAACGATCTCGTCCTGGTTGACCAGCTGGCGGGCCTGGTCCATCGCCTCGAGGACCTTCTTCATCTCTTCACCGCCAGCCGCGGCCGC
>JAAEOR010001041.1 GCA_024222895.1 Hyphomicrobiales bacterium
TCGAGGGCATGATCTCGTGTGGCAGCGTGCAGGTTCAGGGCCCCCCTCGCCTTGCCACCGAGAACGGCTTGAAGCCTCTCAGCGGAGAGGTCTCCAAGCGCGTCGAAACCTTCGACGCCTGCGGCATGGATGATGCCTTTTAGTTTTGGCCAGTTTTGGGTTCTGGTATCGTTTGAGAAGCGATTGATGAGGTTTTGGACCTGGTCTTTGTCGGCGACATCGGCTCTGACTGTTTCGATATGACAGCCTTGGGACTTGCCGATGTCGGCGATGCTGGCTGCGGCGGTTTCGCTCGGGTCGCTTCGGCCGGCCAGGACGATGTGCCTGGCACCAGCCTCGGCAAGCCACGCCGCCGCCGCCAGTCCCAGTGCCCCGAGGCCGCCGGTGATCAGATAGCTTGCCTCGGCGCGGACCACCGGAGGCTTGTGGTGGTCCTCCATCGCCATCCGGACGAGCCGCGGCACAAAGGCTCCATCGGCACGAAGGGCGATCTGATCGTCGCCGTCAGCCTGAAGCGCGGCAGCCAGGTCGTCGGCATGATTGCGAGCCTTGTCGGCGTCCAGGTCGATCAGCTTGCCCAGCAGTGCAGGATGTTCCAGACGTGCAGCCCGGCCAAAACCCCAAAGCGCGGTCTGCGCCGGAAGCACACCGCCACGATCAGAACCGACCGCATGGGCGCCACGCGTCACGATGCTGATTGGAGCATTGATACCAAGCCGCAAGATCAATTGCGTCACCGCGAGAGCCGTCTGCAGGCCCTGCAGGTCCATCGCGTCGGTATCGGTCGCCTGACAGCCCTCAGGCAGATCCCACAACAGAACGACGCCGGAGATCGCAGGAATGTCGCGCAACCTCCGCTCAAGACCCGACAGACCATCGTCCCGGCTCGCCGCAACAATGCGCGCACCATGCCTGGCCAACGCCCGGCCCAGTTCTTCGCCAAGACCACCCGGGTCGCCCAGGACTACCCAAGTCCCATCGATCGGCGTTGCAAGGGGTGGAACCGATATCGGTTGCCAGGTTACCTCATAGAGCAGGTCGGCAAGTCCCTTCTCCGCCTGCTCAGCCGCCAGCCGCTGCTGCAGGGCGGCAATCACCTGGTGCTCAGCACCATTGTGCTCACCAAGACCCAGTTCAGCCAGCAGTGCCTCCGGATCGGCTTCGACCAGGCGGCGCAGGATCGGGCTATCGGCCGCCGCCGGCCGCTTGGGCGGGTCGATCCAATAGCGTTGACGTTGAAAGGGGTAGGTTGGAAGGCTGAGCTTGCGACGTGTCTCACCACCGTAAAGCGCCGCAAAGTCAAGATCGGCGCCGGCGGCGTGAAGCGCTGCAATCCCTTGCAAAAAATGCTCCTGGTCGTCGCCATCCCTGGACAGGCCTGCCACCATCGTCGGCGATCCCGGCGGTGACGCCGCCGGCCAGGCCAGTGCCGCCATCGGCAAAAGAACCGGGGCCGGACCCACCTCAACAACAATGTCGACCTCTGCCTCCGCAAGGCTGGCAAGGCCCTTGGCGAACGCCACCGGGGCCCGCGCATGATCGCGCCAATAGGCCCCGTCAAGGAGCGTATCCTCACCAACCACCGAGCCCGTCACGTTGCTGATCAGCATCCGCGACGGTGGCTGCATCGCCACGGCCCCTGCCGCCTGCTCCAAGTCCGACAGCGCCGGTTCCATCAGCGCGCTGTGGAAGGCGTGGCTGGTCTGGAGCCGTTCAACCCGAACCCCGTCGGCTGCAAAGTGACGCTCAAGCGCTCCAACCAGCGCCTGCGGGCCACTGACAACCTGGTGGACCCCGTTGTCCGCCGCAACGCTGATCGGCGCCCCGTCATTCCCGGCAGCCGCCTGCTCGCCGTTGATCCGCTCAACCGCCCGCGCGACCCGATCCGCAGCAGCAAACACAGCCGCCATCGACCCACCCGAGGGAAGCGACCCCATCGACGATCCACGCGCGGCAATCAGCCGAAGACCATCTTCAAGGCCGAACACGCCTGCCGCATAGGCCGCGGCATACTCACCGACGCTGTGGCCCATCACCATAGACGGCGCAAGACCGAGGCTGCGATAAAGCTCGACAAGCGCCACCGCCAGACTATACAGCGCCGGCTGCGTCCACGCCGTGTCGTCAATCGAACCGGAAGAACCGCCGGCACCGAACATCACATCGCACAGCGACACCCCACGCAGCTCCCGCAAGACAGCGTCACAGCGATCAAGCACCGCCCGGAACACCGGCTCGGTCTCGTAGAGGCCGAGACCCATGCCGACATACTGGCTGCCCTGGCCGGTAAAAAGAAACGCTATCCGGGGTGACGATCGTGACGGCACCGAAGCCGCATCACCATTCGCCTCAAGCTCTGCAAGCCGCTCCGCAAGCGTCTCGGCGGTGTCGAACACCAGTCCCGCCCGGTGACTGAAATGGCTGCGTCCGACACCCGCCGTGTATGCCATATCGGCAAGATCGGCATCGCCATAGTCGGCCAGCCACGTCTGATAGCGGCCGGCAAGGTCGCGCAGCGCGTTGGCCGTCTTGCCCGACAGCGCCAGCAGGCGATACCGACGCGGCAGGACCGAAGCCGCCAGCTCATCACCATCCGCCGGCGCCATCTCCGACCAGGCCACCGGCACCGCTCGGGCCGGCCCCCGGCCAGGCATCCGACCAGACCCCGGACCATCCTCATCGGCCGGAGACCCGTAGGACTCCAGGATCACATGCGCATTCGTGCCCGAAAAACCGAACGCGCTCACACCGGCAATACGCCGGCCAGTCGGTCCCGCGGGCCAGGGCCGCTTCCGGGCGACAACCTCGACCGGCAGCTTATCCCACTCAATGTGCGGGTTGGGCGTCTCATAGTGCAGCTGACCGGGGATCGTTCCGGCCTGCATCGACAGAACCGTCTTGATCAGCCCGGCAATCCCAGCGGCCGCCTCCAGATGGCCGATATTGGCCTTGACCGATCCAATCAGCAGCGGCCGGTCCAAAGCCCGACCCGGCCCGTAGGCCCTGGCGGCCGCACGCACCTCGATCGGATCGCCAAGCTCCGTCCCGGTCCCATGACACTCGAGGTAATCCACATCCGACGGCGAAAGCCCGGCACGCGCAAGCGCTTCCCCAATCACCCGCTCCTGAGAAGGACCGTTTGGTACGGTCAGGCCGGCACTTGCCCCATCCTGATTGACCGCGCTGCCGCGGATGACGGCAAGGATCCTGTCGCCGTCCCGCTCCGCATCCGACAGGCGCTTGAGGACAACGACACCACACCCCTCGCCTCGAACATAACCATCCGCCGACGCGTCAAATGTCTTGCAACGACCATCCGCGGAAAGCATGCGCGCCCTCGACGTCGCAACCATCCCGTCAGGGCTGAGGAGCGTGTTGACGGCTCCCGCCAGGACGATGTCACAGTCCCGATCGCGGAGACCCTGACACGCCTGGTGCAGCGCGACCGTTGCTGACGAGCACGCGGTATCTATCGCCATCGCCGGTCCTTCAAAACCGAATGCGAACGCGACCCGACCGGCGATCGCACTCAGGGATGAACCCGTGGCGAAATAGTCGTTGATTCCGGCCGCGCCCAATTGCGCTAGACCCGCGTACTCGTTGCGGCCGACACCGACATAGACCCCCGTTCGGCTCTGCCGCAGACCGTCCGCGGCAAGTCCGGCGTGTTCGAGAGCGACGGCAGACATCTCCAGGAGCAGGCGCTGCTGCGGATCCATCGATGCAGCCTCGACCGGAGAAATCCGGAAATAGGCGGGATCGAACTCTTCGATCCGGTCGACGAAGCCAGCGCGGCGCGTATAGATCTTGCCTGGCTTCCCTGGGTCCGGATCGTACCAGTCGTCGATATCGAACCGTTCCGGCGGCACTTCGATGATAGCGTCTGTTCCTGACTCGAGAACAGACCAGAATCGATCTGCGTCGCTGCTCCCTGGGAAGCGGCAAGCCATACCGATTATCGCGATTGTGTCATCGGAAGCCGAACTCGCCGCGGGCGCAGCTGGTCGCGTTGCCATCTTACCATAGACGTGCTCGAGAATATGATCCGCAAGCGCCTTCGGATTGGGATAGTCCATAGCCAGCGTTGCCGGCAATGAGCGCGAGAAATCACGCTCCAGACGTTGGCGTAACGCGACCGCCATGAGCGAATCCATGCCAAGGTCGAAAAACCCACGGAGCGGGTCGACCGCAGCCGGAGCAAGCTTGAGAATTGCAGCGACCGACTCCTGCACATGCGCTAGGGCTGCCTGCGAACGCTCTTCGACCGACAGTGCATTCAGACGCTCAACCAAAGCGGTGTGCCCATCGCGCGCTTCATCAGGGGATTCAGGGCGGACGTGCTCCAGAAGACAGCCTGCACCTCGCGTTTCCATGACTGCCGCGAACGTCGACCAATCGACTCGAGCGACAACGATTTGAGCGCGGGCGTTTTGCAGTGCAGGGCCGAGCCCACGCAGTCCCTCGAGAAACGAAATCGGCTGCACGCCGAGACGTGACAGCGCGTTGCGAGCCTCCGCCGTTGCCATGCCGCCGCCTGACAAGGGCCCGAAGCTGACCGATACGGATGGAAGACCTTCGGCCCGGCGGGCCGCGGCCAGGCCGTCGAGGAAAGCGTTGGCGCTGGCGTAATGCGCTTGATTCTGGCTCCCCCACACCGAAGCGATCGACGACGCGCTGACAAACCAGTCGAGGGCATGATCTCGTGTGGCAGCGTGCAGGTTCAGGGCCCCCCTCGCCTTGCCACCGAGAACGGCTTGAAGCCTCTCAGCGGAGAGGTCTCCAAGCGCGTCGAAACCTTCGACGCCGGCGGCATGGATGATGCCTTTTAGTTTTGGCCAGTTTTGGGTTCTGGTATCGTTTGAGAAGCGATTGATGAGGCTTTGGACCTGGTCTTTGTCGGCGACATCGGCTCTGACTGTTTCGATATGACAGCCTTGGGACTTGCCGATGTCGGCGATGCTGGCTGCGGCGGTTTCGCTCGGGTCGCTTCGGCCGGCCAGGACGATGTGCCTGGCACCA
>JAAEOR010001042.1 GCA_024222895.1 Hyphomicrobiales bacterium
ACCGCTGGTCGTGCTCAACACACCCGACGCGCCCAGCACCATCGTTCAGCTGCCGCCGGAGGTTGCCGAGGCTCCGGCCACCGGGGAGACGGTGGTTGCTGCCGCACCGGAGCCGGAGGCCCCGGCTACGGATGAACCGGTGGCTGCTGCCCCGGCTGAGCCCACGGCCGAGACCCCGGCCACTGGGGAAACGGTGGTTGCTGCCGCACCGGAGGCGGAGGCCCCGGCTACGGATGAACCGGTGGCTGCTGCCCCGGCTGAGCCCAGGGCCGAGACCCCGGCCACCGGGGAAACGGTGGTTGCTGCCGCACCGGAGGCGGAGGCCCCGGCTACGGATGAACCGGTGGCCGCTGCCCCGGTTGAGCCCGCACCCGAGACTCCGGCCACTGGGGAGACGGTTATTGCCGCAGCACCGGAGGCGGAGGTAGCCGCATCAGCGGAGCCGGCCATCGCTCCCGAACCGCAGCCAGAAGCTCCGGGCGCGGAGAAGGAAGAGGTCGCTGCCGACCCGCAGCCTGAGGCTCCAACCGCAGACGATATTGGAGTGGCGGCGGGACCAGAGGTCGAGCCCGAGGCGACCACGACCGACGAGACAGGTGTTGCTGCCGCGGACCCGGCTCAGGACGAAGCAGCGACGGTCGCTGAATCCGCAGAACCACCGCCAGCTCGGGTCGAGCCGGCTGATGATGAGGCCGACGCTGCCGTGCCTGCCAGCGAGCCGTCTGCTCCGACGCCAGAAGTGGATGTCGCGGCGGTGGCGTCGAACCCTGAATCCCCGGTTGGTCCGGATCCTGCAACGCCCGAAACAGACACAGCGACGTCAGATCAGCCGGTGCGGCCGAGCGAGCCGGCGCCCGACGAGGTTGCTCAGGAACCGCTGGCCGAGCCGGAGCCTGAACCAGAGCCTGAACCGGTCGTCGGACCCGAAGTAGCCGTGACGGCAGTCGAAGCCGAGACTGCCGGCGCACTCTATATCGCCGGAACCGCCGCGACCGGTGAGACCGTCCGGGTCTATATGGATGACAAGCTGTTGGGCGAGGCGAAGCCTTCGCCGTCCGGGACCTGGCTCCTTCAGGCTGACCGGGACCTGCCGGCCGGCACCTACTCGGTCCGCGCCGATCAGGTCGAGTCGGCGACCGGCTCCGTGCTGGCTCGTGCGGAAGTGCCGTTTGAACGCGAGGTTGAAGTCGCCGTTCTGAAGCCGGTGGCCGACACCGGTGGCACATCCGGAGCGACCGCAACGGGGTCGGTCGGGGAACTGCAGACCGTGATCATCAAGCGGCGCGACAACCTGTGGCGGATTTCCCGCCGGATTTACGGGAAGGGGATTCGCTGGTCGACGATCTATCAGGCCAACAAGGACCAGATTCGCAACCCGCGCTGGATCTATCCCGGCCAGGTTTTCATGCTGCCCAAAGGGAACACCGCCTGGGAAGAAGACGAAAAAAACGAGCCGCCGGGTTGATATTGGCGTGAAGGACCGTTAATCGAGGGCTTCATCGTAAAATTACGATAAAGCCCAATGGCCTTCGATCAGGAAGACGTCGTTCTCGCAGCACGCATGAAAGCCCTCGGCCATCCGGCCCGGGTGGCTATTGTGCGTGCGCTTCTGTGCGCCGAGGGTGGTCGCTGCTGTTGCGGTGACATCGTCAGCCGCCTGCCGCTTGCCCAGTCCACGGTGTCCCAACATCTCAAGGTCCTCCGCCAGGCCGGGATCGTTGCCGGCGAGGTCGAAGGACCGCGATCCTGCTATTGGCTTGATCGCAGCGCTCTGTCGGCCATCGCCGATGCGGTCGGCGGATTTGACGATGGCGGCGCTGTCGCCAAGCCGGCCGCAGGGGTTCTGTGATGGTGGCGGTGGCGGACAAGGACAACGGCCCGAAGGTCAGGCCGGAAACGACATTCAGCACGGTCGCCAGCCTGTGGCCCTATATGTGGCCGGCAGACCGGCCCGACCTGAAGCGTCGCGTCGCCGT
>JAAEOR010001043.1 GCA_024222895.1 Hyphomicrobiales bacterium
ATCACCGGCAGCCTGCAAATCGGAAGCGGCGCCATCGCAACGGTAATCATCGGCGCCGTGCTCGCGGCGACCCACTCGGTGTTCCCGCTGACAATCGGAATGGCGCTGTTTGCCGCTGCCGGCCTTGCCGCGGCGATATGGACCCGCACTGCAAGAGACTAGTGGGGCGAATTTGACATTTGAGTCCCGCTCGCTGCAAGGCTCTCGTTCAAATGTCAAATTCAAGAGCTCCACTAGAATCCGATAGTTGCTGGTGGTCCTGATGATTCCGACATTTTCTTGGGAGGGTGCTGCAGGAGGGTAGCAAATGTCGGAGTCGGACCACTAGCGATTCCCTGCGGCACCCGCTTGAGCGAATGTCAGATTCGCTTCAGCCGACGACTGTCGACCTTGAGATGTTTTCCAATCGCTCGACATTCGGCGCTATGCTTCGCTGGCGCTCGGCCGCTCAACCCTCCGTGACCCGCGTGACGCCAGATGTCCACATCGATCCGCTATTGTTCACGATTGGCCGTGTTCCTGGCGGCGGGTGTGTTGACATCACTGCTGACCACTTCTGCGGCCGTGCTCGGCCACCGGGATGATCTAAGCGCCGCCGACCGGGAACGCGTTTCAACGATCACCGCACCGGCGGACAATTTCGCCC
>JAAEOR010001044.1 GCA_024222895.1 Hyphomicrobiales bacterium
ACGGCTGTCCGCGAGTTGTTGGACTTGTCGGAGTCGTGACGGTTTTAGGGAGGCAGGGCACGTGCGACCTGCCGCGGAAGCAACGTGATGGAGCCACCGTTCGCCGCGCCCCAGGGCCAAATGAACGTCTGCTCAGGGCTCAGAGCTGCCGTTCGCGGCATCGCACAACTGGCCAGAGGCAATATTCTTGGAACTAATGACGGCATTGCAGACCTTTGAGACATTCGCCGAAAGATCCGGTTTAGTCGACATGAGGGAAGCGGGTATTCGCTGTGAGAAAAGCCATAGCCTGCTTTGGTCGAACACGCTGAGCATGGACGTGGCGTTTCACGGGAGCAACGAATTCCAACTTCCGAGTCGATATGGATATTGGTGTGTTTCAGATTACTCAATTACCATGGGTTGATCATCGCATGCGTTGCGATGTCAGCGTGAGCGGTGCGTGCACAAATTTTTCGGGGACTACAATGAACCTGGCAAAGCTCAGCCTGATGCTTGTCGTCTTGGTCGATGTGATGGGACAGGGGCTGGCCTTTCCGATTTTCAATGCTCTTATGATGCAGGCAGATCTTGGATTTCTGCCGACCGCGACCAGTGAATCGGCACGCCGGTTCAATTATGGGCTGGTCATCGGCGTCTTTTTTATCACCTGGTTTCTTGGTGCGGTCTATGTCAGCCGGATTTCCGACAGCATTGGTCGCAAGAAGGGCCTCATCCTGTGCCTTACCGGCTCTTTCGCCGGTTATATTTTGACAATCGTCGCCATGGCGATCAATAGCTTTGAGCTTCTTGTCGCCAGTCGTGCGATCACCGGTTTTACAGCCGGCACCCAATCGATCGCCCAGGCGGCGATGGCCGATGTAAGTACCGATGACGCAGACAAGGGGCGTAACATGGGCTACATCGTCGCTGGCGCCGGGATCGGGCTGGTTGCGGGCCCGGTGATCGGCGGGGTGTTTTCCGATCATCAGCTCCTGGGTAGCGATGCTTCGCTGGCCTTGCCGTTTTATGTCGGCGGCGCCTTCAACCTGTTCGCCGCCGCAATGATCCTGCTGTTTTTTCGCGATGTGAATCCGAACCGTCTGCCGCTGCGCCTCAATCCGCTCGATATCGTGCGTCTCATTCTCGATATCAGCAAACACCCGACCGTGTGCCGGGTCACCATTTTATGGTTCCTTTATATGGCGATGCTGATCACTGCTTATATCTTCCTGACCAGTTTTCTATCAGGCCGTTTCGGCATGGACACCGCCGGCACCAGCACCGGGGTGCTGATCTTCGGCGCGAGCTTCGGTGTCACCGGTACGTTTTTAGTCGGCCCGGTCCAGGAGCGGGTGTCGCGCATGACGATGCTTGTCATTTCGGCCGTCACGATGATCGCATCGATCGCCCTGCTGATCGTCGCACCAAATGCGCCAATCGCCTACTTGGCCTTCGTACCACTCGGCTTCGCCCACGGCATCGGAGCACCGGCCATGTTCGCTTTGTTCTCCGCCAGCGTCGATGAAACCTTGCAGGGCTGGGTGATGGGTGTATCTGTCGCCGTCTGGACGCTTGCCGCCGGGCTCAACTCGCTTCTGGGTGGTGAATTGCTTGCTTACGGCCTTCGCAGCCCGTTCCTGCTGGCCATCGGCTACGGGGTGCTGCTGCTAATCGGCATCTTCACAATCGGACGGTCGCAGGACATCCGCAGGATCTCCGGCCGTGTGACGGCGGGAAAGTAACACGAAAACGAGCCCTTTTTAGGCATTAGTCGCAGCGCACGTGACGAATGAGATGGAGGATGCGGACATTCGCGGCGTATGTGAGAAAAGTATGCTTGGAGGCCGCAAGTGTCAGTTAGGGAAACCAAACCCAAGGTCTCGAATGGGCTCCAAGCTGCCATTGGACGATCTTTACGAGTGAATTCGATTTTGTTGTGGGCGGTGGCCAATGTAGCCTCATCTAAACCTGCCTTCTTGACGAGACCGGCAAGGCCGCCCGACACTAAATACGGAGACCAATTACTCTTTGCTTATTGGAATTGCGAAAGACATCTGGATTGCCGAGGGCGAGATCGTCAGTTTCTACGGTTTCGCCTATCCCACACGCAGCGTCATCGTGTGTTTGCCAAGTACTGATTTATGGGTGTGGTCGCCGGTCCGCCTGACACCTCAGCTTCAGCACGAAATCGAACAGTTAGGCGATCCGAAGCATTTGGTCAGTCCGAATAAAATCCACCATTTGTATCTTAGCGAATGGTCGACCACGTACCCTGACGCAAAATTGTGGGGTCCAACGTCGACAATCCAAAAACGATCCGATCTCGCCTTCGAGATGCCGCTTGAAGATGAGTGTCCTTCTGAGTGGGAAGGAACCTTTGATCAGGTCTGGTTTCGAGGATCCCGGGTGATGGACGAGATCGTGTTCTTCCATCGCAGTTCCAGAACAGCAATAATAGCCGATCTGTCAGAGAATTTTAGCAGCGACTTTATCCAGAACAACTGGAAATGGTGGCAGCGTTGGATCGCACCGATGTGGGGGATGTGAACGGCGGAGCAATACTCGGCCACGGTAGCGGCGGCTTTGTGTTGTCGCGGGCGGCGTAAAAGTCGGCCACTTTTGCCCTTTCATTTGATGGGAGGGTTTGGGGATATTCACCGTGGAATTGTATTTGAAGGTGCG
>JAAEOR010001045.1 GCA_024222895.1 Hyphomicrobiales bacterium
CGCTAACGTCCTGATTGTCTGCAATCTGGCCCAAGAATGCGGACCGGCGACGATGCGGCACGGGCGTTTTCAACGAAGTCCCACATCGGTTTGCCAAGGCATGCGAATAAAATACCCGGGTCGGGTGTTTCCAATCTTGCGCGTAACCATCAACCGGAGGACGGGATGAAACTGAAACTGGGACTGGCCGTCATGGCTTTTACGGTCGCTGCGACGGGCTTTGCTGTAGCGAACGACAAGATCATCGGGCTGCGCCAGCAGATCATGAAGGCCAACGGCGCTGCCGCGGGGGTCGCGGTCGGTATGCTGAAGAGCGAGATTCCCTTTGACGCCACCGTCGCCGCGGCTGCCGCCGGTTCGATTGCCGGTAGCAATGCGATCTTCTTTGAACTTTTCCCGGCCGGCACCGAGACCGGAGCAAACACCAAGGCCCTTGAAACGATCTGGAGCGATCCGGAAGGTTTCAAAGCCGCATCCCTGAAGACCGTCGACGCTGCCAATGCCGCGGCCGCGGCGGCCGCCGAAGGCCCGGAAGCCTTTGGAGCCGCGTTCCAGGCCCTTGGTGCGGCCTGCGGCGCCTGTCACGAGACCTATCGCCAGAAATGACTCCTGCCTGACGCAGCCAGGGCGCGGCCTGAGGCCGCGCCTTTTTCTACTCCTGTTCAGCCAACGCTGCCAGAATTCGGGCCCAGGAGCGGATGCCCCCGTTGAAGCTGGACACGTCATATTTCTCGTTCGGCGAGTGGATTCGATTGTCATCCAGCGCGAAACCCACCATCAGTGAATCGAGGTCGAGAATTCGCTTCATGTCTCCTACAACCGGAATCGACCCTCCGGAACCGACCAAGGCCGGCGTTGCATCCCACTCGTCTTTGAGTGCTGTGCGCACGCGTCTGAGATAGGCCCCTTCGAAAGGCAGCCGCAGCGCAGGACTGGTACCATGCTCGCTGAAATCCACTCGACAGTCCGCCGGCAGGTGTGACCGGACAAACGCCCGGAAGTTGTCGCGCACCTGGTCCGGCTGCTGATCTCCGACCAGCCGGAAGGACACCTTGGCCGAAGCCCGTGCCGGAATCACCGTCTTGAACCCCTCACCCGTATAGCCACCGGTTATCCCGTTCACCTCGCAGGTCGGCCGGGCCCAGATCTGCTCAAGCACCGACCGCCCGGTTTCTCCCGCTGGAACCGACAACCCGACGCTGCCCAGGAATCCCTTCGAATCGAAACCAAGCGAATCCCACATTGCCTTGACGTCGGAAGGGAGGTCTTCGACCCCGTCATAGAAGCCGGGCACCATCACCTGACCGTCGCCATCATGCAGGTGTGCGAGAATATCGGCGAGAACATGAACGGGATTGCGCGCCGCGCCTCCATAAAGGCCGGAGTGGAGGTCGCGATCGGCCGCCGTCACTACGATCTCTTCGCCGACCAGGCCGCGCAGCATCACGGTAATCGCCGGTCGGTCGCGGTCCCACATGTCCGTGTCACAGACCAGCGCGATATCGGCCTTCAGCTCCTCGGCGTTTGCAGTCAGAAACGGGATGAGGCTCGGACTTCCGGATTCCTCCTCACCCTCGAACAACATCGAAACCCTGACCGGCAAGCCCCCGGTTACCGCCTTCCAGGCTCGGCAGGCCTCGACAAAGGTCATCAATTGCCCCTTGTCGTCGGAGGCGCCGCGCGCCACGATCTGGTCCGCGCTGCCGACCGTCACGATCCGCGGCTCGAACGGCGGGCTGTTCCATTCACCCAGCGGGTCGACCGGCTGAACATCATAGTGACCGTAGAAGAGAACATGAGGGCCGGTTTCGACGTCGCGATCATGGGCAACCACCATCGGGTGACCATCGGTTGGACGCACCGCCGCATCGAAGCCGATGCCGACCAGTTCACCGGTAAGCCAATCGGCCGCTTCCAGCATATTGGGACGGTAGGCCGGGTCGGTCGAGATGCTCTCGATGCGCAGCAGGGCGAAGAGCCGGTCGAGGCTGGCTTGCAGGTTATGATCAATATGGGTGAGGACCTGGTCGAGCATCATCGCTTTTCCGTTGTTGTGGGTTTGCTCAAGCTACCGCACAGGATCGACGTCGGCTACGGATCGCGGCTTGTAACATTCACTCCACCCGGCGAGAGTCGCGGTCAGACGACACCTGAGGAGAACGCCATGGATGAACTCACGACGAATATCGCCTCGGGTTGCGGCATTGACCCGGAAACAGCACGAACGGTCGCGACCATTATCCTGAAGTTCGTCGCGGACGCCGGTCCGGCAGATGCATCCGACAGATTGGTCGACGCACTGCCCGGCGCGCGTGAGGCGATGGCAGCGAGTCCTGCCGGTGGTGGGTCCGGATTGATTGGCGCCTTCAACGATCTCAGCAGCGCCGGCCTCAGCATCGAGCAGATCCAGGTTGCGGCCCGCAGCCTCGGCGATGTTGCGCGAGACAGAGTCGGTGAGGAAACCGTCGATGCCATCGTCGCTTCGGTCCCCGGTCTGGGTCCCTTCGTCTGACCTGCCGATTTGCCGACACCCGGTTGCCGCTCCTATAACGCTGACAGACAGAGCCCTGCACGAATGACGCCAAGAACGTTCAATTCCTTTTGCGATTCCCTGCCGGCCACCAGCCATGTAGTGCAATGGGGCGGCGCCGACGTATGGAAGGTTGGCGGCAAGGTGTTCGCTATCGGTGGCTGGAACGATGACGGACAGGCGGTTACGTTCAAGGTATCGAAGCTCGCCTTTGAAATCCTCAAGGAGCAGGAGGGCCTGCGCCCAGCCCCCTACCTCGCCGCCCGGGGCATGAGCTGGATCCAGAACTACGCCAAACCCGGTTTGAACGACAAGGAACTGAAACAATACCTGCGAGAGTCGCATCGCATCGTTTCGCTCGGGCTGCCCAAGAAGCGCCAGAGGGAACTCGGCCTCAATCAAGGCGAACAATGACCGATTCGATCGGAGACCCGACAGAGAGCAACGCGGCCTGGCCTACACTGGCGGCTCGCTTTGGCATCGACCCGGAGTCGCTGACTAGCCATACGGTCGACGGCCTGCCGGTCGGGCCGATCTACCCGGCAAGCGACCATCCTCCCCTCTCCGGCGGATCGCCCGACTCTAGCTGGACAGTGTACCAACGCCTTGACTGCAGTGACCGGACGATAACCGATGCCACGATTCGTGCCGCTGTCGACGGCGGCGTGACCAGCATCGCGCTCGTTCTGGCGAACGATGATTGGCCGGCGTTGGTGCGGATATTGTCGCTTCCAATCGTCGAACAACGGATTGTCAACATCCGGCTGGAAGCATCAGCGATTCGCGGTCAAGACGGCAATCTGGCGGCGGTTCTCTCGCGAGCGACTCCGCCATCAAGGAGCCTCGATTTCGTTTGCGACCCGGTTGGCGGTGGTGCAGTGCGTGGCATCCTCGATGTGGTCGAGGCTGACCTTGACGCAATCTTCGACCTCGCGGGTGCTATGGATCAAGCCGAAATCCCGGGCCAGACAATGATTGTCGACGGACGCCCATGGCACAATGGCGGCGCATCGAAAGCACAAGAACTGGCAGCGGTCCTGGGCTCGGCTATTACCTATCTGCGCCATGCCGAGTCAAAAGGGGTCGACCCCGACAGCGCCGCCGACCGACTGGGCGTAATGCTTGCGGCCGACAGTGACCAGTTTCTCACGACTGCGAAGTTCCGTGCTGCCCGTCTGTTGTTTGGCCGGGTGATTGAACTTGCCTCGCTCGGCCGACAGTCGTTTCGTCTGCACGCGGAGACCAGTTGGCGAATGATGTGCCGCCGCGATCCCTACCTGAACCTCTTGCGTACCACGACGGCAGCCCTCGCCGCCGTCACCGGTGGTGCCGATACGCTCACCGTGTGGCCCTTTGATCTCGGCGACGACCCGTTCGCCAACCGGATGGCGCGCAACGTCCAGACCATCGCACGCGACGAGGCCGCGTTGGGTCGGGTAACCGATCCAGGAGCCGGATCAGGCGCGATCGAAGCCCTGACCGATGAGCTCGCCGCGGCCGCGTGGGCCGAGTTTCAAACGCTGGAGGCGGAAGGCGGGCTTCTGGCCTCGCTGCAGGATGGCGGAATCCAGGGCCGAATCGCCATGACGGCCGCGACTCGGAGGGACAAGATTGCTCGGCGGGAGATCGAGATCGTCGGTGTGACGGCCCATATCGATCGAGATCGCCCTTTGCCCACTCTTCGTCCCGTTTCCGCCGGCCGCGAAACGCCAGCCGACGCAGACGCTGGCCGGCTTCGTCCGGCCCGGCTCGCCGTGCCGTTTGAGCAGCTGTGCGATCGGGCTCTGGCGATCGCGGCGGCCGGTACGCCGGCGGCCGTGTTCATGGCGAAAATCGGGCAGTCCGGACCTGCGGCCAACGCTGTGGCAACGGCGGTCGAAGCCTTGGCAACCGGTGGGATCACGGCCTCCGACGCGGTGGATATGACGGACGACAGTTTGTTCGCGGCGGACATCAATGGCGCCGTCGCGTGCCTTGCGGCGCCTCCGGACACTGCTCAGGAAAACCTAGAGACGGCAACGGTCAAGCTGCGTGCCGCCGGCGCCAGATTCGTGCTCCTCAGCAAGGACGACGGGTTTGAGACCCCTCCCCCCGAAGCCGACGATCTGCTGTGGGCAGACGCTGATCTGCCCAGCGTGTTGTCGGGACTTCTTGACGTGATTGCGATTATCGCCAAAAACAGGCAGAATCAAGCAACATGACAACGGGTGCCGGGAGCACGAATCGGTGAAGCGCACATTCCCATCCATGCTCATGACCGCCGCTCGTACCCTGATGGTGCTTTCCCTGCTTCCGCTTCTGGCGGCGCTGACGGTGACCAGCGCCTCGGCAACCGGGCGTTTCGACGGCACCTGGAAAGTCTATGTCTACGCTACGACGGACGAATGCGCGTTCGGCTATCGACTGCCGATCACCATC
Source organism: Hyphomicrobiales bacterium (assembly GCA_024222895.1). Classification (GTDB taxonomy): domain Bacteria; phylum Pseudomonadota; class Alphaproteobacteria; order Rhizobiales; family Kaistiaceae; genus Bauldia. Next base: position 4,949 of record JAAEOR010001045.1, read on the forward strand.
AATGATGGCGACGTCCTCTACAATGGACGCCGGGTGCATCCGCGGATTATCGACGTATCGTCCGGCGGCGCGGTGGCGATCAACCTTGGCAGCGGCCGTAATATAGTCACCGGATCGGGAGCGCTCAACAGCCGGCGCGGCTCGGGGCGCTGGTCGGCGCCGCGTTATCAGTGCACCGGCTGGTGGCGCGCCGTAAAGCAGTGAGCTCGACGGCCGCGACGACTGGACGAAAGCCGTCCGGTGATGATCCGGTCAGGTCTCGTTTTCCCAGTTTTGCGGACACGCCGTGGCACCGCCCGACCGCCCCGGTTGACCCCAACCTTGGGTTACCTGACCGGCCAACGCCTGAAGTACACGATTGGCTGACGCCTGAAGCCCTGCCAATCCACAGCATCTACCGCCCGGAAGATCGTGCCGGCCTCGATTTTGTCGATAGCTGGCCCGGCGCACCGCCCTATGTCCGCGGCCCCTACCCGACCATGTATGTCCAGCGGCCGTGGACGGTGCGCCAGTATGCCGGTTTCTCGACTGCCGAAGAGTCCAACGCCTTCTATCGCCGCAATCTCGCTGGCGGCCAGCGTGGATTGTCAATCGCGTTCGATCTGCCAACCCATCGCGGCTACGATTCCGACGACCCGCGCATAGCTGCGGACGTCGGAATGGCCGGTGTCGCAATCGATTCGATCCTCGACATGCAGACGCTGTTCGATGGTATTCCGCTCGACCGAATGAGCGTGTCGATGACAATGAACGGTGCGGTGCTGCCGGTGATGGCGCTCTATATCGTGGCCGCCGAGGAGCAGGGCGTCGCCGCGTCAGACCTGACCGGAACGATCCAGAACGACATCCTCAAGGAGTTCATGGTCCGCAACACATTCATCTATCCGCCCCAGCCGTCGATGCGGATCGTCGCGGACATCATGGCCTATACGGCGGCCCACATGCCGCGTTTCAATCCGATTTCGGTGTCCGGCTACCACATGCAGGAAGCCGGGGCGACAGCCGATCTGGAGCTTGCCTACACGCTCGCCGACGGCCTCGAATATGTGAAGGCGGCGCGGGATCGAGGATTGTCGGTCGATCGATGCGCTCCACGCATTTCGTTCTTCTTCGGGATCGGCATGAACTTTTTCATGGAGATCGCCAAGTTGCGAGCCGCTCGGCTGCTGTGGGCCGAATTGATGGCGGCGCGCTTTGATCCCAAGGACAAGCGCTCACTGATGCTGCGCGCCCACTGCCAGACGTCGGGCTGGTCGCTGGCGGCCCACGATGTGTTCAACAATGTGATGCGAACCGCGATCGAAGCGATGGCCGCGACGCAGGGGCAAACTCAGTCGCTCCACACCAACGCACTCGACGAAGCCCTGGCGTTGCCGAGCGATTTTTCGGCCCGCATCGCTCGCAATACCCAGCTCTTCCTGCAGAAAGAGAGCGGAACGACCCGGATCATCGACCCCTGGGGCGGTTCCTACTACGTCGAACGGCTGACCGCCGATCTTGCGGCGCGAGCACGGCAACACATTGACGAGATCGATCGCCTCGGCGGCATGGCCAAGGCGATCGAAGCCGGTGTGCCCAAGCGCCGGATCGAAGAGGCCGCCACCCGCACCCAGGCGCGGATCGATTCCGGCAGGCAGGTGTTGGTCGGGGTAAACCGTTACCAGCCCGACGAAGAACATCCGATCGAGCTTCTGAGAGTGGACAACTCAGCCGTCCGCGCCGCCCAGATAGAGAAACTCACCCGGCTGCGCACAACCCGCAACGAAGCGAACTGCTCCAACGCCCTCGCCGCCCTGACCGAGGCCGGGCGACAGCGCTCCGGCAACCTGCTTGAATTTGCGATCGCCGCGGCGCGCGAGCGGGCGACCGTGGGCGAGATGAGCCTGGCGCTGGAGTCAGCCTTTGGCCGGTTCCAGCCTGAGGCGTTAGTCTCCGCGGGCATCTACAGCCAGGAAGCCGGTGATGACCGGGCGGTGATGGAAGCCCGCCGGCTGGCAACCAGGTTCGCCGCCGATGATGGGCGGCCGCCCGCAATCCTTGTGGCAAAAATTGGCCAGGACGGCCACGACCGGGGCCAGAAGGTGATCGCTTCGGCGTTCTCGGATGTAGGTTTCGAGGTGGTGCTCGGGCCACTGTTCCAGTCGCCAGAGGAAGCAGCCGCGCTGGCGATCGAGAATGACGTCCACATTGTCGGTATTTCCACGTTGGCAGCCGGGCACCTTGTCACCGTGCCCGCGGTCAAACAGGCGTTGGAGGCCGCCGGCCGCCCCGACATCATGGTCGTGGTCGGCGGTGTTATTCCTCCCAACGACCATGAAGCGCTCAAGGACGCCGGCGCCGCAGCCATCTTTCAACCCGGCACGCCGATCGCCACCGCGGCAACGACGCTGGTGGAAGCACTCAACAGCCGGCTTGGCTACGAGCCGCCGCCGCGGCTGAACGAACCGGTCGGCGGCTGGACGAAATATAGGACACCGGAGACCAGCTAACCCGTCAGCCGCCAGGTCGTTTTGCCAACCATCGCGCCAATCGACTGATTGCACCGTCCAGGACGTCATCTTGTTTCGAAAAACAGAAGCGAATGAAACGTCCCGGGGCATCCGACTGATAGAACGCTGATACCGGGACCGGCGTAACCCCGGCCTCACGGGTCAGGCGTTCGCAGACCACAACATCGTCCGACCCGAGCCCCAGCACAGCCGTATCCACGGTCAGGAAATAGGTTCCGGCACACGGAACGACGTCAAAGCCGATGTCGACCAGACCACCCGCCAGGCGGTCGCGTTTTGCTTCGAGGTCGTCGGCAAGGCCCCGGTAGTAACGGTCATCCTTGGCGAGGCCGTATGCAACCGCCTGCTGCAACGCCGGTGGCGTGGTGAACGTCGTGAACTGGTGCGCCTTGGTAATCGGCTCGAGTACCGACGGCGCTGCGGTAACGTAGCCGACCTTCCAGCCGGTGAGTGAAAACGTCTTTCCGGCGGAGCCGATCCTGACAGTGCGATCGCGCATTCCCGGCAGAGTCATCAGCGGGGTATGATGTCGGCCATCGAACAGAATGTGCTCATACACCTCATCGCAGATCGCATAGGCGTCATGCGCGACGGCCAGATCGGCAATCAGTGCCAGTTCGTCATCGCTGAATACCTTCGCCGCCGGATTCATCGGATTGTTGAGTAGGATCGCCTTTGTCCGTGGACCGAAGGCAGCGGCAAGGGCGTCGGCGTCCAATCCCCAATCCGGCGGCGTCACTCTCACCAGGCGCGGCGTGGCACCGGCGCGCAACACCAGCGGCAGGTAGCAATCGTAGAGCGGCTCGATCAGGACCACCTCATCCCCTGGTGCGATGAGTGCCGCCATGCAATCGGAAAGCGCCTCCGTGGCTCCCGAGGTAATCAGCACTTCCGTTCGCCAATCGACGTCCAGATCGTAGAAACGCCTGTTCGCGGCCGCGACGGCTTGTCGCAGATCAGGCGTGCCCATCATCGGAGGGTACTGGTTCGGGCCTGTGATGAATGCGTCCGCGGCAAATCTGCGAATGTCCTCGGGACCGTCGACGTCCGGAAAGCCCTGACCGAGATTGATCGCGTCATGAGCGCGCGCGAGTTGCGACATTACCTCGAAAACAGTTGTGGGGAGACCTGTATAAACCCGGTTGGTCTGCTTCATGGGCGGTGTGCTTCCCCGCGGCGGATGTTCACGCTCTTGTGATCAAACAAAGGCTAAATCCTTGAACCAGCCGGCCACTGCCTGCGTATCGACAGGGAACCGGAACACCGACAAGTCGGTTGTGCCCCATTAACCATGCTTCACGTCGATACTCGCAAGGTTTGATGGGCTCGAACAACCGTCGGAGCGGCGAAACAACCCTGGCAACCCACGCCTCCTGTGCTTGTTATGCAACAGTAATCGATTGAAAATAAAGAACGTTGACGCTTCCCAGAGGTGGATACTCTACTGACATGGTCCGACCGACTATTTTGCGTTTGTCCGTTCAATTCATGTGTTGCAATCGCTATATACTCGCAGTCGCGAAACCGGGCGCCTCCATATTGTCGCGGTGGCCCCTTCTCTGGTGACAGCCAATGGCCTCTTCAGTTTTCAAACCAAGCCGGATTCTCGCCGTGCTCATTGTGCTCGCGGCGGGCGGATGGATTGCGTCCGGTGCCCTGTCGCAAAACGGCGAGAATGGGGAGGCCGAGGTCGCCGAGGAGCCTGAGGCCGAAGCCCCCATTCTCGTTCAGAAAGTCGCCGTGTCGACGATTATTCCGGAACGGCACCAGCGACAGTTCACTCTGTCATGCACCACCGAGGCAGACCAGCAGTCGGTCGCCGTGGCGCGAGGCTTAGGCGTCATTGTCGATCTGAACGTGGATCGCGGAAGTGTGGTGCGGGCTGGCGACGTGATCGCGAAGCTATCGGATGAAGGCCGGAACGCGGCCGTCAAGCAGGCGATGGCACTGCTTCAACAGCGCAAGGCGGAGTTCGACGCCAATAAGTCACTGATCGACTCCGGCAACACACCGAGGAACCAACTCCCGGCCCTCGAAGCTGCCGTTGCCGCTGCAGAAGCCACGCTCGCCAGCGCCGAAGCCGAATCCGATCGGTCGGTCGTTCGCTCGCCGATAGACGGTGTGGTCGATTCGGTACCGGTCCAGGTCGGCCAGGCGATCCAGCCGGGGGCCGTCCTCGCCGAGATAATCGACCCGGACCCGATGCTCGCGATTGGAGCGGTGAGCGAGCGCGAACGCGGTTACATCCAGCTCGGTCAAGCGGCCGTGGTCCGCTTCATCGACGGCAGGACCCAGGATGCGGATGTGAGCTTCGTCGGCCTCAGCGCCGATACGGCGACGCGGACATATCCGGTGGAAGCCTACATGGACAATCCGAACGCCTTGATCCCCGACGGCGTAACCTGCGAGATGACGGTGGCAACCGAGCCCGTGGAAGCGGCGGCGGTCCCGCGGTCGGCGCTCGTTTTCTCCGACGACGGTGTTCTTGGAATCCGATCTGCCGATGACGATGAAACGGCCCAGTTCATGCCGGTGTCGATTGTCGACGACGGCCGTGAACTGGTCTGGGTCGCCGGGATCGACAAGGCAACCCGGGTGATCGTCGTCGGCCAGGACTTCGTCAAGGACGGCGACCGGATCGAAGCAGTGTCAGCCGTCGCGGAGGCGGAGGCCGGGTCATGAGGACGATCGTCGACTACGCGATCGACCATGCACGGCTGACCATTGCGATCCTGCTCTTTCTGCTGGTCGCCGGCGCCAGTGCCTACATCAATATCCCGAAGGAAGCCGAGCCGGATATCACGGTTCCGATCATCTACGTGCAGCTGTCGCAGTCGGGAATCTCACCTGAGGACTCCGAACGGCTGCTGATCCGGCCGATGGAATCCACGCTGAAAGACGTTTCCAACGTCAAGGAGATGACTGCGGCAGCGTTCGAGGGTGGCGGCTATGTCTTGCTCGAATTCGAGGCCGGCTTTGATTCAGACATCGCCCTTCAGGACATTCGCGCCAAGGTCGACGATGCCAAGGCCGAACTCCCATCGGATGCGGACGAACCACGGGTCGAGGAGGTGAACCTAAGCGAACAGCCGGTGGTTCTGGTCAGCCTGGCGGGCAATCTTTCGGAGCGGACGCTCAATCACATTGCTCACGAAGCGCAAGACGCGATCGAGCTTATTCCGACGGTCCTGTCGGCCGATATCAACGGCCTGCGTGATGAGGTGATCGAGATAATCGCAGAGCCAATGCTGCTCGACAGCTATGGCGTGTCGCTTGACGATTTCGCCCTTGCCGTCGCGCGTAGCAACAGCCTCGTCGCCGCCGGCGCGCTCGAAGGGCCGCAGGGCCGGTTTGCGGTTAAAGTACCAGCTCTGATCGAGACGCCCGAGGACGTGCTCAACATCCCGATTGCGGCGTCGAACGCTGCTGCCGTGACGCTCGGCGACGTCGCGAAGGTCCTCCCGACATTCAAGGATCCGACCTCAATTACCCGGGTCGACGGTCAGCCCGCAGTGGTGATCGCCGTGGCAAAACGGTCCGGTGCCAATCTGATCGAAACCGTCGACGCTGTTCGAGCAACAGTGGAGCCATTGAAGGCCAACTGGCCGGACGCTCTCGAGGTCCGCTTTCTGCAAGATCGATCCACCTTCATCCGCACGATGCTGGCCGATCTGCAAAACGCCGTGCTGACCGCGGTTATTCTTGTCGCCGTCATCATCCTGTTCTCGCTTGGCGGACGCGCGTCGATCATGATCGGCATCGCCGTGCCGTTCTCGTTCCTGGTCGGCGTCCTGGCGCTCTACATGGCCGGATTCACGATGAACATCGTCGTGTTGTTCAGCCTCATCCTTGCGGTGGGCATGCTGGTCGACGACGCCATTATCGTGTCGGAGTTCGCCGAACGGCGGATGAGCGAGGGCATGCCGCCGCGGGAAGCCTACGCGTTTGCAGCGAGCCGGATGACCGGACCCGTGGTGGCTGCAACGCTTACCAGAATAGCGGCCTTTTCACCGCTCCTGTTCTGGCCCGGTATCGTCGGCGAGTTCATGGGCTATCTGCCGCTGACACTGATCGCGACGCTCAGCGCGTCACTGGTAGCGGCCTTGATCTTCACACCGACCCTGGGTGCGCTGATCGGCAGGCCGCAGGTGATCCATCATGATGCGGCGCGTCGCGAGGGGCCTTACCTCAAAACGGTTCGCGTTGCTGTTCGCTTTCCCGGTCTTACGCTGTTGCTCGCCATGGCGATGCTCGTCGGCGTGATCACGGCATATGGCGAGTATGGTGCCGGCGTCGAGTTCTTCCCGGATGTTGAACCGGATGTCGGCAATGTCATCATCCACGCGCGGGGCAACATGTCTCTGTCCGAGGAGAACAAACTCGTTCGGGACGTTGAGGCGCGCATCCTCGACATGGAGGAATTGTCAACAATCTACGCACGGGTTGGCGCGGCACAACAGGGCGACGAAAACCTCACAGAAGACGTCATCGGGACGATCCAGTTCGAGTTTGTCGACTGGCAGGAGCGCCGCGGCGCCGGCGAGATAATGGACGAAATGCGCGAGCGTACCTCGGACATTGCCGGGATCAAGGTCGAGGTCACGGCAGCGGCTGCGGGTCCGCCCACCGGAAAGCCCATTCAGGTTCAGTTGTCCGGCGATGATGGCGAGGCGCTGCAAGAGGCTGCGAGCCGAGTTGCCGCCCGGCTTGAGCAGATTCCGGAGATCCGCGATCTGGACGATGGACTTCCCCTGCCGGGTATCGACTGGAAGCTTGAAGTCGACAAGGCGGAGGCCGCCCGCTACGGCGTCGGCGTTTCGTCGGTTGGTTCAATTGTCCGACTGGTGACCAATGGACTCACGGTCACGGACTACCGGCCGGCGAGCAGCGAAGATCCTGTCGACATCATCGTCCGTGTACCTGAAGATCGGCGGACGCTTAACCAGATCGATGAGCTCTATCTGGAAACGCCGGCCGGATCAGTACCGATCAGCAACTTTGTCGAGCGCGTGCCGGCGCGACAGGTTGGTGTCATCAACCGCATTGACGGCCACAGGGTCGTGACTGTAACCGCAAACGTCGCCGAGGGTGTCCTGTCCGCGGACATCCTGCAGCTGGTGCGCACGCAACTGGAGGCCGCCGACTTCGGCGGCCATGTCACCTGGAAGCTGACTGGCGAGGACGAGGAGAGCGCCGCGGCGCAAGCATTTCTTGTCAATGCCTTCGCCGTCGCTGTCTTTTTGATCTTTATCGTGCTGCTGGCTCAGTTCAACAAACTGTCCAGTGTCATGCTGATACTATCGGCGATCATCCTGTCGACGATCGGCGTGATCATCGGTCTCCTGATCATGAACCAGCCGTTCGGTATCGTCATGACCGGAATAGGGATCATTGCACTCGCCGGGGTGGTCACCAACAACAACATCGTCCTGATCGACACCTATGACCGGCTTCGGCGCGACGGCGTCCCGGCGGATGAAGCGATCATGCGGACCTGTCGCGAACGCATGCGCCCGGTCTTGCTGACCGCCGTCACCGCGATCCTCGGCGTGTTGCCGATTGCGTTCGCAGTTACAATCGACTTCCTCAACCGCGAAGTGACCCAGGGCGCACCGTCGGCGCAATGGTGGATCGGACTGTCGACCGCGATCGTGTTCGGGCTGGGTTTCGCGACGGTCCTGACGTTGATTGTCACTCCAGCGGCACTGGCTTTGCTTGCCAAGTTAAGGCGCTTTGTCGACCGGGTTGTGCGACGGCGGCGGACAGTGCATACCGGCGGCGGCATGACGCCAGCCCACGCCCGCAACGGGCGGAACCGCTAGCGTCAGACGCCTGACGGCCGGCGGCGTTAACGCGAAAATACCTGCTATCACAGGGACTTAACGCCGATACCGCGCCATCAAGGCGGACCGTCTCGGCGCCGCGCCAGAACGACGCTCAAAAGACTCGCCTTTTTGGCCAAAACGAGTCTAAACTAAGGCACTGCCGGCGAAGCCACGGGGCATGGTCGGCAGGTCGCCAAGTAAGTCGATTAAGACACCCATGGGAGGCGGCAAACTACCAGGCAGGCCCGCGGCTCCCTGCAAAGGAGCCGGACATGGAAAAAAGGGGGAAGGAACGAGTCTAGTCCACCAAGGCCTACCCTTTAAGGATGTCAGTTTTTTTCGCCATCCGATTTGGCCAGGACGAAGAGGCATCTGCACGCCGGCTCGACCTTCCCCCGCCTGTCTAGGATCTGGGCCCCGCCTGCCTAAGATCCTGGATTTCAGTTCAGCTACGCCCTCTGCACACCCTGATGGCGGCCACCGCTGTCCGGTTTGTGTCTCGGACGTCGCGAGGACGGGAAAGTCGGACCATGGTTGGCAACGTCAGGCGCAAGGGGCCATTCGCTCCGCCCTCCTCTTCCCCTCTGTCGGTGGCAGGTCACCGTTGGTGGCGATCCATTGTCTTGCCGAGCTCCTCGGGAAGCGGGGTCAAGCCAGGCGGCAGGTTCTGTGCTGCCTCGAGTTCCTGCTCCAGGCGCCGCGTTTCGGTAATGCGCGGTTTGGAGAAACCAGCCAGGAGACTGAAGACCACCGGTGTAAGGAACAGGGTCGCCAGCGTCGCGATGCCCAGCCCGCCAACGACAATCGTGCCCAGCGCCCGACGAGCCTCGGCGCCGGCGCCACTGGTCAGGAGCAGCGGCAAACCACTGAGTACCGTGGATATCATCGTCATCACCACCGGCCGCAATCGGATGATCGACGCATCATAGATCGCGTCCCGCACCGGCTGGCCGCGATCGCGCAGCTGGTTGGCAAACTCGACGATAAGAATACCGTTCTTCGACATTAACCCGACCAGCAGCACCAACCCGATCTGGCTGTAGATGTTGAGCGAGCCACCGGTGATCAGAATGGCGAAAGTCGCCGCCGCCAGTCCGAACGGTACGGTCGCTATCAGAATGACGGCGCTGACAAAGCTCTCGAACTGGGCCGCCAGAACCAGAAACACAATGATCAGCGCAAAGATGAAGGTGCGCAGCACGCCGGACGAGGCGCGATCGAGTTCCCGCGCCTCCCCGGAAAACAGGATGGACATCCCCGGCGGCAACTCCGCCTCGGCGATATCAAGGAGCCGCGTCATTGCCTCGCGGAGATCGACATTGTCGCCAAGCGACGCCGTCAAAGGCACGGCCCGGCGCTGATCCTGACGCTGGAGGTTGGGTGCAACCGCGGTCTCCGCGAATGTCACCAGCGACGCCAACGGCACCATCCTGCCGCTTGAGGAACGCAGCTGGATGCGATCAAGTCCCGACGGGTCCTGGATCATTCCCTCCGGGGTCTGCAGGCGGATCTCGATCGCATCGTCGCCCACATAGAAGTTGCCGAGGTCGCGGCCGTCGAGCAGGGTCTGGACGACTGACGCGATGCCGTTCACGGGAATACCCAGATCAGAGGCGCGCTGACGATCGATGAGAATCGACACCTGCGGCTGGGTCGTGTCGTAGTCGAGCCGGACATTGTCGAATGTCGGATCGGTGCCCATCGTCACCAGCAGATCATCGGCCGCCGCTGCGATCGCATCATAGTCCGAGCCGGCGACGGCAAACCGCAACCCCCGACCGCCGCCGCGAATTCCAAGACTGTTGGGCGCAAAAGCGAAGATCTGGATGCCCGGGATCTGGCTAAGCAACCGATTGATCTCGGCTGTGATTTCCTGCTGGCTGCGTTGTCGTTCCTGCCAGGGCGTCAGGCGAACGAAGATGAAACCGCCACCCCCAAAGCCGCGCGCCCTGGCAAAGACATTTTCCGCCTCACCGTCGGCGACAAACCGCTGGAGCGCCTCCTCGGCCAGGCGAATCCGAGCCGCGGTGTAGTCGACAGTCGCTCCCTGAGGCGCCCGAACAGATATCGGGATGAAGCCGCGATCCTCGGTCGGCGTCAGTCGCGAGGGGAGTTGAGTGAATGCAGCAAGCGCTGCGCCAGCAAACACGATCGCCACCGTCAAAACGACGATTGGGGCATCGAGCGCTGCGTTGAGCAACCGCGCGTAGAGCCGCTCGGCACCCCGCCCGACCGCCGAGACAACCCGGCCAATCGGCGTCGACACGGCACTCGTCGAATCGCCAATCCAGCGAGAAGCCAACATCGGACAGAGCGTCAGCGCAACGATCGAAGACAAGGCCACCGCGAACGCAAGGACAAAGCCGAACTCGGAGAATAGCCGCCCGGCGGTCCCCGGAAAGAAAGAAATCGGGATGAAGACGGCGGCAAGCGTCGCCGTGGTCGAGACAACAGCAAAGAACACCTGCCGCGTACCGATGACTGCGGCCGCCCTGGGGCCAAGCCCCAGGCGGCGCTGCCGCGCGATATTCTCCACGACGACGATCGCATCGTCGACGACCATGCCAGTGGCAAGCACGAAAGCCAGGAGCGTGAGGATGTTGATCGAAAATCCGGCGAGATAGACCGCACCCACTGTGCCGATCAAGGCGATGGGCATCGTGATCGCGGGAATGAATGTGATGCGGGCGGATCGCAGGAACACGAAAATCACGCCGACGACGATCAGCGTCGCCAAAACAAGAGTGAAGATCACTTCGCGGATAGCGCCACTGATGAACGTGGCGTCATCGGACGTGACTGCAAGCGACACATCGTCAGGCAATGCCTCCTGGAGGTCGGCGACGGCGGCATGGACCCGCGACGAAATGCCGAGAGTGTTGGATTCGGCCTGGCGTAGCAGAGCCATTCCAACCCCGGTCCGACCATTCATCCGCATCGACGTGTTCTGGTCGGCGCGGCCAAACACCACATCGGCGACATCGCCTACCCGCGTCGTCGGATTGATCTCAAGGGCACCGATCTCCTCGACGGACCGGGCGCTGGCGTCGGCGCGGACCAGCAGCGTCTGGTTGGCATCAGAGACCCGACCGGCCGGCGCATCGAGGGCGACATCCCGCAACGCGCCGATCAGGTCGCCGACGGTCAAACCCCGGGCCGCGAGCGCGTCCGGATCGACAATGATCCGGACCATCTGTTCCCGATCACCGTAGACCAGGACATCGGCAACGCCGTCGATCGCCGCCAACCGGTCGACCACCATATCGTTCACGAGTCGGGTCAGCTCGTCGATCGGCCGATCCGGCGCGGTGGCGGAAAGGCGCATGATTGCGTCAGAATCGGCGTCGGCCTTGACGACCACCGGCGCATCGGCGTCGTCGGGCAGGCTCCGGAGGCCGCCGATGGCATCCCGCACGTCGCTGGCCGCGGCATTCAGGTCAGTGGATTCGCTGAACTCGATGGTGATGCGGCTCCGACCGGCGCTGCTGCGCGCCGAAATCGAATCGACGCCCGGCGTGCGAGCCACAGCGCCTTCGATAATCGCCGTGATCTCCTTGTCGATCGTTTCGGGCGTCGCGCCGCTATAGTTGGTGCGGATAGTGATGACTGGACGGTCAATATTGGGAAGCTCGCGCACTTCCACACCGAGCACCGCGGCAATCCCGGCGACGATGATCAGAAGATTGAGAACGATCGCAAGAACCGGCCGGCGAACAAACAGGGCGGAGACGTCGGCTGCGCCGGCCGATATCGCTGATGCGGTCGTTCTTGTAGCCGGCATCGCTCCTATCCGCGCGCTTTGACCGCCGCCGCGCTTTCATCCCGGCCTGTCACCGGACCCGCTTTGCCATCGCCATCGGGACGCTGCAGCGGAGCGGAATCACCGATGGGCGCCACGGTCTGGCCGTCGCGCAGCCCCAGGACGCCTTCGACCACCACCCGGTCGCCGGCTGCAAGATCGGCCGCGACCCTGACCGCCCCGCTGCGGCGGGCGATAACCTGAACCGCGGCCCGGCCGACAACGTCCCCGTCGAGCTTCCAGACATAGGAACCATCGCGGTCCCACTGGATCGCGAGGGACGGGACCGAGGGTTGCGGATCCGACGGCGCTACCAGGGAAATGTTCACGGCCATCCCCGGTCGCAGGTCCTCGCCGCGATTGGGCAGCGTCGCCTCGACCCGCAACGTTCGGGTGGTCGAGTCGATCCGGTTGTCGATTGCGGTAAGCTCACCGGCAATTTTCTCTCCGGGCAATGCCGGGGCCAACGCCGTCACCGACTGACCGACCATGATGTCCCGGGCAGCACGTTCGGGAACGTCGAAGGACACGGTCATTGAGGACAAGTCAGCCACCGTGGCGATATCGGTCGACGAAGTCAGCAGATCGCCCACGGAAATGTCGCTCAGGCCTATGACGCCGTCGAATGGCGCCCTGATCGTGCGTTTTGCAAGTTCGCCTTCCGCGCGTCTGAGGTCGATCGACGCTCTCTGTTGGGCCCTGCGTGCGTCCGACAGGGTCACCGCCGTGACGCTTCCGCTTTCCGACAGGCGCTCGGCTCGCTCGAGCGTTTCCTGCGCCGACTCAAGTGCCAGTGAAGCCAGGTCGACGGCGATGCGTTCATCGTCGTCTTCGAGATGGACAAGCAGTTCGCCACTGGCGACAGCTGACCCGGGTCGGAAGTTCACCTCGGTGACAATGCCGGTCACCTGGGGCCGCAGCGTGACCTCGCGTCCTGCCTCCGCCGTACCCAGGGCGCGAATGATGGTGCCGGATGAGTCAATCTCGACGGGAGCGACGACAACCGCGGCCGGGCCTCGACCAAAACCGCCAATGCCGCTGCCGGGCCGGCCAGCGCCTTGCGTCGGGGCTTCAAGCGCCTTTCCGAAAATGAACGCCGGTCGATCATAGAGCCCCCAGCCGACGGCCACGACCACAAGGATCGCCAGCGCAACGCCAAGCTGTTTCCAAATCGGCATACGTCGTCCGTGTTCTCCGGCCCAAGCGCCCTCGCGGCCCCATTAAATCGCAAAAGCCGACGACGTGCGTTAACTTTCGGCAATGCTGGCGATCCGGACGACGGGCACAGCCGAGGCTTCGCCCGTCGACGACTGTCCCGACAAAGAGCCTTGGTATTGGCGGCACGCGACATCACGGGCCTTGCTTTTCCGGGAGTCGCGGGTCATGTGGTCGCCCCATGTTTATTGTCACCGGTGCAGCCGGCTTCATCGGCTCGAACCTTGTCAGCGCGCTCAACGCGGCCGGCCATGACGATATCATTGCGGTCGATGATCTGACCGATGGCCACAAATACAGGAACCTGGCTTCTGTTCGAATCGCCGATTACCTCGACCACGCTGACTTCCGCGACCGGGTGGTGGCCAATGAAGACTTCGGTCCGGTGGAAGCGGTCTTTCATCATGGCGCCTGCTCCGATACCACCGAGTGGGACGGGCGCTACATGCTCGACACGAACTTCACGACCTCGAAGGAGCTCTTCAGGTGGTGTCAAAGCCAAGCCGTGCCGCTGGTCTATGCATCATCTGCCGCGGTCTATGGCGCTTCGAGCGACTTCAGCGAGGACGCTGCCAACCTTCGCCCGCTGAACGTCTATGGTTGGTCAAAGCTTCTTTTTGACCAGTGGGTGGCACGCAATAGCGAAAGCCTGAGCGCGCGGGTGGTCGGGCTGCGGTATTTCAATGTCTATGGTCCGGGCGAGGATCACAAAGGGCGAATGGCGAGCGTCGTCCATCACTTTAGCCGTCAGCTCGAAACGGACGACTTCGTCAGGGTCTTCGGCGCGTCGCACGGCTTCGGCGACGGTGAGCATCGGCGCGATTTTGTCCATGTCGGTGATGCGGCAAAGGTCAATCTCTGGGCCTGGGAATCGCCCCGCGCCAACGGTCTCTACAATGTCGGGACCGGGAGGGGACGTACCTTCAACGATCTGGCGCGTGCAGTCATCGGCTTTCACGGACGCGGCTCGATCAACTACATCCCCTTTCCCGCTGACCTGACCAACGCCTATCAGGCAGTCACCACCGCGGATATCGGCCGCCTGCGAAGCCACGGCTACGATTCCCCGTTCGTGTCGATCGAGGATGGCGTGCCGATGACATTGGGTGCCAACTCGGCAAATCGCTAACCCGGTGGCCCAAAGGCGTTGACCGCGTCCATCACTTCAAAGATGTCAACCGCCGTCATGCAGCAGCGGCCGCCGCGCTCCCGGTCGCAGCGGCGGCGGCGGCAGGGCGCTTCGGGATAGGTTGATGCGATGATCGTCTGGCCCGATCCATAAGGCCCGGTCAAGCCCGGGTCGGTCGGTCCAAAAAGCCAGATGCCGGGAACGTCAAGTGCGGCGGCCAGGTGCATCATCCCGGAATCGAGGCCGACAGCAATGTCGGCACCGGCGATCACCCGGGCCAACGACGCGCCGGACATCACCTGAGGCAAAACGTGCACGTCCGGAATGTCGACAGCCAGTCGCTGCGCGCGCGCCTGTTCCTCGGCATTACCCCAAGGCAGTACCACCCCGCGACCACCGCCAACGATCTCCGCCAGGAGAGACCGCCAGTTTCGCTCCGGCCAGAGTTTGGTTTCCCAACTCGCAGAATGCATCACGATTGCGTAAGGCACCGGCAGGTCGAGGCCCCCATCCGCAACAGCCGGTACATTGAGACCGTACTGCCCCTGACCTGATGGAAGATCATAGCCGATGGCTGCTGCTAGCAGCCGGCGGCTCCGTTCGACGGCGTGCATCGACCGTGGCACGCCGATCCGCCACCGATACATGCGGCTGGCAGCCGGCTCGCGCGCGCTGTCCGCGTCATAACCGATGACACCACGGCCAGCCAGCAGTGCCGGCAGGGCACTCTTCATCAGCCCCTGCATGTCGACGACCTGATCATAGCGCCGCCGTCGCAGCGTCCGGCCGAGGCGCGCAGTCTCCCCGACGAGCCGCGGCCAGCGAGCTGGTCGCGCTCGCAAACGCCGCATTGCGACATCGTGCACCATGGAGACGGCCGGATGCAGCGCGACAAACGACGCAAAGGCCTCTTCCACCAACCAGTCGATCTCGATATCGGGCCGAGCCGCCCTCAGATCGGTTATCGCCGGAAAGGTGTGCACAACGTCGCCAAACGACGTGAGTTTGACGATCAGGATCCTCATGGCAACAGCGCCGAAAGGTCGTCGATCATGTCGAGACTCACAGACAGTTGCCAGTCAGAATGATCAACGCGCTCGCGCGACCCGGCGCCTGTGAGTACATGCACCGCCCGATCGACGCCGGCCGCATCAGCGGCCCACACGTCGCTGGCCTTGTCGCCGACCATCACGGAAGCCGACAGATCAAGGTCGAGCCGACGAGCCGCCTCCTCGAGCATGCCGGGCGATGGCTTCCGCCAGCCGCAGGTTGCGCCCGTATCCGGAGCGTGACCACAAGCGCACTCCGCGTCGAAGTCGAGTTCCTGTTCCGCCAGATGCTGCCTTAGCCGCGCTGCAACCTTGTCGTAGTCGTCCCAGCCGAAGAAGCCGCGACCAATGCCGGACTGGTTGGTCACCAGGACCAGGGCAAAGCCGGCGGAACGAAACCGGTGCAACGCCGGCAGGGCGCCGGGCAAGACCACGATCTGATCCGGATCCGACATGTATCCCGGATCGTCGACGAGGGTGCCGTCACGGTCAAGAAACAAGGCCGGACATGACCGTCGCGGCGTCGCCGTCACCCGGACGCGATGCATGTCACCTTCGGCCACTCAGCGCTCCGGAGTGAACGCGTCGTCAGCCGCGGCGCAAAGAAGATGGCCAAGGAAGATGTGGGCTTCCTGGATATGCGCGGTGGTTTCGGACGGCACGATCAGGCAATGATCGGCGAGGCCGCGGGCGGCCACCGCACCGCCATCCCTGCCGGTGAGGCAGGCAGTCGATAGACCGGCCTGGCGGGCCGCGACCAGTGCTTCAAGCACGCTGGCGGACGTCCCCGATGTCGTGAAACCGATCAACATGTCTCCGTTTTGCCCGAGCGCGTCGACCTGTCGGGCGAAGACATGATCATAGCCAAGATCGTTGCTCGCCGCCGTTATCGCCGACGTATCCGTCGTCAGCGCAATGGCTGACAGGCCCGGGCGGGTCGTCTCGAATCGAACCGTAAACTCCGTCGCGATGTGCTGGGCATCGGCGGCGCTACCACCATTGCCGCACAGGAGAAGCTTGCCCCCGGCGTGGAGCACCGATATAGCCGCTTCAGCAAGCATTACGGTCGGTTCGATCAGCGCTTCGATGCGCTGGAAAACCGTTCGATGGGCATCGAGCCGTCGTTGGAAATTCGCCGTCACCGCGGCGCGGTCGGGTTTCATGAAATATGGCCTTCGGGGAAGCGGCAAGGAGCGAGTCCGATACGCATGGATGCTAACGTCATAGACCGCCTGGCTCAAGCGAGAGTGATCGTTGTCGGCGACGTCCTGCTCGACCTGTTCGTCCAGGGCGCGGTGGCACGGGTCTCACCGGAAGCGCCGGTGCCGGTGCTCGACCACGCATTGCAGCGAATGCGTCTTGGCGGCGCCGCGAATGTTGCTGCCAATCTACTGGTTTACGGCGCAAGCGTAACCCTGATCGGGGTCGTCGGCGCCGACCAGGCGGCGGAACAGATTCGTGAACTCTGCGGTACCTTCGACCGCCTGGAATATCGGCTTATTGAGGATTCGAAGCGCCCAACCACGGTCAAGACGAGGTACCTCAGCGGATGGCAACAGTTGCTCCGTGTCGACAACGAGGTGACCGATGATCTGACGAATGCGATCGCCGACGGAGTGCTGACGGCGACCACCGACGCCCTCGCCGGCTCTGATGCGGTCGTTTTGTCCGACTATGCAAAGGGCGTTCTCGGTCCACCGACAATCCGCCGCATCATCGATTCAGCCCGGCAGGCCGGTGTTCCCGTTATCGTCGATCCCAAGAAGACCGACGCTGCCGGGTTCTCGGGTGCAACCGTATTCAAGCCGAATGCGCTCGAGTTGGAGCGTTTTGCCGGTTTCGCGATTGATAGCGATCAGGCAGCAGAGGTCGCCTGCCGACGGATCCTCGATTCGGTCGACATCGACGCGATTCTCGTGACTCGCGGTTCCTCGGGCATGACGCTGATGCAACGCGACCGTGAGGCTCTGCACGTTGCGGCGGAAGCGCGTCGGGTGTTCGACGTCAGTGGCGCCGGCGATACAGCCGTCGCGACGCTCGCGGCGGCGATGGCCACCGCACTACCGATTGCCGACGCAGTGCGCGTTGCCAATGCGGCGTCGGGAGTGGCAGTGGGCAAGCCCGGGACCGCGACGGTCGATCCGCGCGAACTCAAACGAGCACTCGGCGCCGAGGCAGCCGCAAACGTCGTGAACCGCCCCGACATTTCCCGGCACATCAAGGGATGGCGCGATCAGGGGCTGGTCGTTGGATTCACCAATGGTTGCTTCGACTTGCTGCATCGTGGCCATCTCTACTCGCTGGAGCAGGCCGCACGGCGGGTCGACCGTCTGGTCGTCGGAGTCAACGGCGATGCGTCAGCGGCTCGTCTCAAGGGACCAGGACGACCGGTGCAGGACCTGGAAACCCGGGCCGCGGTGCTCGCGGCGTTGCGCTTTGTCGACGTCGTGGTCCCCTTCGACGAGGACACGCCAGCCGAACTGATTGCCGAGGTCCAACCAGACGTGCTGTTCAAGGGCCGTGACTATGCCGGGCAAGAGGTCGTCGGCGCCGACACCGTGACCGCCAGAGGCGGCCGCGTTCAGCTCATTCCGGTGCTGGAGGGGTATTCGACGACCGGCACGCTGAAGCGCATCCGCGCCGGAGAGACATCTGCATGAGCCGGGTGGTTCAGGCGCGGCCTTTACCGTCGGTCATGTCGGCCGGCGCTGTTTCCCCGGCTCCGAGACCTGGACGGATGCGCTGCGGGCAAACTTGAGCGTCCGCTTCGCCGCGCGGGAGGCGGGTTATACCAAGGTGGTTAAGTCAGGCGTCTTTGAGCGGTCCCGAAGGATGCGGTGCGACCTCCTGGCTGCCCAGAACCTGCTGGTCAAAATCGATCACCGAGCCGGTCATCATCCCCGATTCGCCACTGGCCAGATACGCGACGGCCCGAGATACCTCCTGGGGCTTGAGCAGGCGACCAAATGGTTGATTTTTCTCGGCATTAGCGAGCCATGCGGCATCATCGGTGTGGTAACGCATCTGAATGCTGTGCTCGCCGGGCGTATCCATCCAGCCGATATTGAGCCCATTGACGCGAATCCGGTCGGGCATCAGCGAGAAGGCTGCATTCTTGGTCAGCGTCGACAGTGCCGCCTTGGAGGCGCAGTAGGCGGTAACGAAGGGCTGACCACCGTGCGCCGACATCGACTGAATATTGACGATTGTGCCCTCGATACGATCGCGCCGCATGATCTTCGCCGCATCCTGGATGAGAAAAAACGGCGCTCGCACATTGATTGCGAACATCCGGTCAAACAGTTCCGGCGTCGTGTCGAGGATGGTGCCGCGATCGGTCAAAGCGGCCACGTTCACCAGAACATCAACCCGACCGAATACGGAGTCGGCAGCGGCAATCACCCGGCGACAGTCTTCGAGTTTAAATAAATCGGCTCTGACGAACTCGGTACTGCACCCTTCTTCCTTGAGAGAGACGGCCACTGCTTTGCCGCGCTCCGCGGTTCGCCCGCAAATCACCAATCCGGCCGCACCGCGCGCGGCCAGCATTCGCGCGACAGTCTCGCCGAGCCCCTGGGTGCCGCCGGTGACAACTGCGACCTTGCCAGCGAACTGGGTGCCGAGGTCCATGGTTGTCATTTCATCCCCGCAATCCTCGGCCGTTTTCGCGCTATTGGAGTGCCAGCCGCCCCGAAGGCAGTCGTCACTGCCCCCCAATCAACCGACGGCCAGCGGCTGTGCGTTGGCCAAATCGTGTTCAGCCTCCATTGACGAAAGGCAACAGATCTAGACGCCGACCCTCTGTTTGGACCGGCTCGCCTCGTGGTCGGCCCGCGCGGCGCGAACCTCCTCGCGTTCACTGACTTCCGGCACACCAACATCCCACCACGCATCCCCCGGGGTCCATTCGTGAGACTGGACCTTTATGACGATGACACTGGTTCGGTCCGCCTGTTTGGCCCGGGCGAAGGCCTGCTCGAGTTCGCCGATCGAATGAACCGTCTCGGCGACAGCCCCCATGGACTCAGCGTGTTTGGCAAAGTCCACATTGAACGCCTCCTTGACTCGGCTGTCGGCGATCAGATTGTTGAACGACTTGCCGCCCTTGAAGTTCTGCAGCCGGTTGATCACCGCAAACCCGCCATTGTCCATGACGACGATGATCAGCTTGTGCCCAGTGAGAACCGTTGAATAAATGTCGGAGTTCATCATCAGGTACGAACCGTCGCCGACCATGGCGATGACATCGCGATCGGGATCCGCCATTTTGGCGCCCCAGGCGCCGGCGATCTCATAACCCATACACGAATAGCCGAACTCACAGTCGAAGCTGCCGACCGATTTGCCTTTCCACACCTTGCACATTTCGCCAGGCAGGCCACCGGCTGCGGTGAGGGCGAGGTCGGTCGGTTCGGCCAACCGATTGAGCGCGCCGACTACGTGGGCATAGCTCGGGATCTCCGCATTGGTCGGTCCGGACAGCGTGTCGACCAGATCGTTCCAGGAGGCGTACTCGGTCGCACCCTTCGCCGCCCATGATGCCGGCGCCTGCCAGTCGTTCAGGGCAATATCGATCTCGTCGAGGCCGGCCAGAGC
The DNA here is from genome assembly GCA_024222895.1 of Hyphomicrobiales bacterium. Classification (GTDB taxonomy): domain Bacteria; phylum Pseudomonadota; class Alphaproteobacteria; order Rhizobiales; family Kaistiaceae; genus Bauldia. The sequence continues at coordinate 25,072 of JAAEOR010001045.1, forward strand.
GTCACCGACCACTGACAGCGCCCGGTGCTTGACGGCATCGAAGCGCGCCGCGTTGAGGGCGACGAACCGGGCGTCCTCGCGGAACGCACTCCATGATCCGGTGACGAAATCCTGCAGGCGTGTCCCGACCGCGAATATCACGTCGGCTTCACCAGCCATCGCGTTGGCGGACGCCGAGCCAATAACGCCGACCGGTCCGACGTTCATCGGGTGATCATGAAGCAGTGCCGTGCGGCCGTTGATCGTCTCGGCAACAGGGATTTTGTGGGCGCTTGCAAACGACGCCAACGCCCCGGTCGCACCGGAATAGTGGACACCACCGCCGGCGATGATCAGCGGCTTCTCGGCACCGCGCAGAGCCTCGGCGGCTGCACGGATCGCGTCGACATCGGGGCGCGGCCGGGGCACGGTGTGAACGGTTGGTTCGAAGAAGGCGGCCGGATAGTCGTAAGCCTCGGCCTGGGCGTCCTGGGCGAGGCCGATGAACGCCGGACCGCAATCCGCCGGGTCAAGCAGCATCGCAACGGCTTGCGGAAGTGACGCTATGATCTGTTCCGGCCGCACGATGCGGTCCCAGTAGCGTGTCACCGACTTGAAGGCGTCGTTGACCGTAATGGTCGGATCACCGAAGTGCTCGACCTGCTGGAGCACCGGGTCCGGGATGCGATTGGCAAAGGTGTCACCACCGATCAGGAGCACCGGCAATCGGTTGGCCATGGCGGCGCCAGCGGCGGTTACCATATTGGACGATCCCGGGCCGATCGACGCGAGTGCGACCATCATCTGGCGGCGCTTCTTGGCTTTGGCAAAGCCGATTGCGGCAAGCGCCATGGATTGCTCGTTCTGGCCGCGCCACGTCGGCAGAACGTCTTGCACCGGCTCCAGCGCTTCCGCGACACAGGTCACATTGCCATGACCGAAAATGGCGAAGACACCGGCGAACAGCGGGACTTCCTCACCGTCGATGATCGTTTTCTGGGCGATGAGATACCGGACCAGGGCCTGGCCCATGGTCAGACGAACGGTTTTCATTGTGGCTCCTCCCCTATCAGTGCCTTTGCGACATCATAAGCCGCGATGATCCTCATCGACTACGATGAAAAACATGTTCTCCGCAATTCATTTTTGGAATGAATATTCTACGTCTGATTTCAATAGATTAGACCGAATTCACCGCACTCGGACAGGCCCCGGGCTGTGACCCCAGTCACAGACATCAGTGTCGAGACGACCTAACAGGCCGCCCACACGAGCCATCGGCAGGCCAAGTCAAGATACTGCGTCGCTAGCAACCGGAGTTCAAGCCAATGAATAAGATCGTCGAATACTTCACCGGCGACCCCGAAGCGAATCCGCGAGAAGCCCTGTTCACCGGGGCTCAGGATGAAACGCCTTTCCTTGACGGCCCCGACACCGCCGTCCTGCAAAACAACGGGATCAAGATCATTCTGACCGGTTCGTTCCTGAACGGGATCAACGGCCCGTTCGGTACTGTCAATGAATACGCCGTGTTCCAGGGCACCACCGAGTTGGTGGCCGGGAAGGGCTTCGATTTCTCAATAAATGACATCAAAGGAGCGGCGGCGGATAGCAACCCATTCAAGGCGTTGGCCGATTTGTTCCTCGATAAGGCCGACAAGATAATCGGCTCTTCTCTTGATGACACGCTTGTCAGCGAGACCAAAGGCGCTGTGGCCCTGGGTCGCGACGGCAATGACTACATCGCCGGCGGAGCCGGGAAGCAAACTCTCAAGGGTGGCGACGGAAAGGACTCGCTGGCAGGTGGGAAGGGCAAGGATGTTACCAAGGGGGGCAAAGGGAAGGACACATTCATTTTTGACGACGAGACAATGAAGGCCGATACCATCAAGGACTTTTCCCACAAAAAGGATACGATCTTCCTCGTTCAAGACGTTTTTGACAACCTGGGCGTGGGAATTCTGAATAAGAAGTTCTTTAATGCTGGCAAGAAGGCCGAAGATAAGAACGATCACATCATCTACAATAAGGACAACGGCAATCTTTATTATGATTCAGACGGGAAAGGCGGTGTGACGCAAACGAAAATCGCCACTTTTGATTCTGACGCCAAACTGAAGGCGAACGATTTCGATATTGGCGTCCTCGTCTGAGCCGGCAGGGACAGCACTGCCCTTCTCCGCAAGTAGCGAGCACGGCCATGAGCCAGATCGTTGAATTCCTCACCGGGGTCCCGAATACGATCCCTACCAAGCCTTCCTCTCAACGGCCTACTCCGCCCCGCCTTTCTTCATCAGCCCAACCAAGGCCGTGCTCCAGCACGACGGCAACGACATTGTACTGAAGGGCTCGTTTACGGACGAACTCGGCTTTGCCGAAGGCTCGGTCAAGAAGTTCGTTCTTTTCAAGGGCGACACCAAGATGATCGTCAGCAAGGGCGTCGATTTCGCTACGGCCGACCTGGCCGCCGCAGCCAAGGCAGACGATCCGGAGGAAGCCCTTTTCGCCCTGTTTTTCATCCAGGCCGACACGGTCATTGGCTCATTATCCACCGACCACCTTTATAGCATAACGAACGGTGCGGAAATGAATGGACGAGGTGGCGACGACCATCTGTTCGGCGGCGCCGGCAAACAAACGCTCAAGGGCGGGAACGGCAACGATACCCTCGACGGCTGGCGAGGCAAGGATACGTACAAAGGCGGCAGCGGAGAGGATACTTTCTTTTTCACGGACAGGAAGTTGAAGACCGACACTATCAAGGATTTTTCACACAAGGACGATCAGATCATACTTGACGACGCGGTGTTCTCGGCGATCGGCTTGGGACAACTCAACACGAATTCCTTCCGAATCGGCAAGAAAGCCACAGATGACGATGATCATGTCATCTATAGCAAAAAAGCGGTAGACTATATTACGATCCGGATGGCAACGGCGGAGTCGATCAGACCAAATTCGCAGTTTTAGCCATCGATACGAAGCTCAAGGCCAACGACTTCTTCGTGATTGGCTTCGGTTGACCCATTCCTTCACGGCGGAAGCCCCGCCTCTGACAGGGCGCAATTTGTCATGAACCAGTATGTCGAATTCCTCTCCGGCCAACCAAAACACAATCCTTACGCCATAATGAGCGATGCACGGGGCGACTATGCCTTCACCAACGCGTCGGAATACCGGGTGGAGCATGTCGATATTAACGGCAATGCTCTGGTTCTGAGGGGCACATTCGACATCGAAGGCGGCATCGCGACGAGCGGAACAGTGACCGGGTTCGATGTACTCGCCGCCGACGGCACGAAAGTCATCAAGGCGCGAGGTTTTGACTTCGACCTGAAGGATGTCGAGGGCGCCTATTTCGGTCACGAAAACGGCGAGATCGCCCTCCGCGAAATGTTCTGGCGAGACTCTGACCTCTATGGGTCCGAATACGACGACGTCCTGTCCAGCGGATGGAGCGACACCCTCATCAAGGGACGTGGTGGTGACGACGACCTGAACGGCGGAAAGGGAAAGCAAACCATCAAGGGCGGGAAAGGCGACGATAGTCTTTCGGGGCTTGGCGGCAAGGACACGATGACCGGCGGAAAAGGCAAGGACACGTTCGAATTCAGCATCACCGCCTTCGGCAAGGCCGACAAGATCACGGATTTCCCCCACAAAGCCGACACGATATTTCTCGACCACAAATCCTTCACTGCACTCGACCAGGGCGTTCTCGACGGGTCAGCCTTCGAGATCGGTGCGAAAGCCAAGAATGACGACCACCGGATCATCTACAACAAGAAGACCGGCAGCCTGTATTACGACGAGGATGGCAAGGGCGGCGTCGACCAGGTCAAGTTCGCGAAACTCGACACGGACCTGAACATGAAGGCCAACGACTTCCTCGTCGACGCTTGAAGTGGGATCGGCGGGCTGCCCGATTGCCCACGGGAGCGGCGCGCCAACAAGCGGGTGGTCAAAGACGCGAACACACCCGCATTTGATGTTGTTTATCTACAATTCGATAAAATTCTATTTCCAGTTTCTGTCAGATGGATCGTAAGCGTCTGGTGAAGGGCGCCTTTTGTTTCCGGAGATGACTGCGATGATCGGCGGATGGGAACGCCGGATCAATTTGCAGAAGGGTACAGTGGCTCAGGCGGCGACGGCTGTGAGCTCTTGGTCTGCGGCCCATTGCCAAGGCAGCAGTTCGTCGATGCGCTTGGCCGGGTGGGTGGCGAGCCGGTCGAGAACATCACGCAGCCATGCCTCGGGATTGATGC
>JAAEOR010001046.1 GCA_024222895.1 Hyphomicrobiales bacterium
CAGGTCATCCCGGCCGCATCGACATTGGGCGTCGAATAGAGCCAGATAATCAAGACCAGCGCCGCAATGACCAGGGTGATTATGTAGTCGCGTGCAGTTTTCATGATCTCAATCCAGTGCGGTTTTCACGGCTTTGTTGAGCGCGCTTTTGTCTCGCCGGCATTCCGCAAGCGCAAACCGGTCATGGGCGATCACGCCGGCTATCTGGCGGGCATTGGCGCCTTTTGGAATGACGGCCGCCTGGCGGCACTCCTGCAGCAGACTGACGGGAATGGTCGGCGGCTTGGCGTTAATCGCGACCGATCGCGTTAAGCTGCTCTGACAGGCTGTCACTGAAAACAGGCTGATCAGGAGGACAAACAAAGTCTTCATCGGGCTGCCCCTGTATCTGTTGCTGGAGTGCGGAATTTCGCGCGGCAAGTTCCATGACCTGGCGCTGATGTTCTTCAGCATCGGCCCGATTCCTGGCGTCCCTTTCCGCGATCTTTTGGTTGTGTTTAAGTTCGGCCCGGCGAGTTGCTTCTTGATGAACAATGCGTTCCGCCTGGACGCCCCGTTTGTAGGCCGCACGGTCGATAGCACTGTAGAGCGCGAACACAGCCCCTGCGGCCAGCAGCAGCACCCCTGCCCTGCCGAGTATCCCGGACAACATCAGGCCGCCTCCCTGTCGTCATAAACATCAGGTTCGGAAACACCCGCCGGCGTGTTGGTGTACTGGCGCAGGATGACGG
>JAAEOR010001047.1 GCA_024222895.1 Hyphomicrobiales bacterium
GGCAGTCCGAAGCAGGCCGCGCTGGCCGCCAAGACCGAAATGCTGGCGCTCAGCGTCGGCGATGCGATCGAGGTCAATTGGCGGATCGGCGCCGACCAGCTCGACATACCCCTTAACCCGAACTTCGACGGCGACTTCATGGTCGCGGACGCCAGGGCACTGATCCGGCTGGGATCACTAGAGATTACGGTTCTCGGGCCAACATCGGCCGAACTGGAGGAATTGCGCGACAAGGCGTGGATCCCCTGGCTGAAGAAGAGCAAGAACTACGCTGAGAGGCTACGCAAGCAGCACCAGCGCGACGTCGATGATCTGCGTTCGGGAATGACGCCGCTTGATATCGCCCACCGGGCGCGGGACCTGATGCTGGAAATCGAGAAGGACGTGACGCCGCCCAATCTTGCCTCGCTGGTCCTGCTCGTCGAGGAGGGCGGCAAGCGCGTTCTCCTGACCGGTGATGCCGGCGACGAAAGCCTGTTGAGATATTTCCGCGATGCCGGGCTGATGGATCAGGACGACCGCCTCGAAGTCGATGTGCTGAAGGTCCCCCATCATGGCGCCGATAACAGCTTCTCCGACGAGTTCGCCGAGCGGGTGCGCGCCAGACATTATGTCTTCTGCGGCGACGGCGAACACCACAATCCGGAGCCGGGGGTCGTGGCGGGTTATCTGCGGGCCGTCGCCGACAGGCCGCTGGTCTGCGGCGGCGAAACCAGCTTCTGGTTCAACTGTTCGCGGAGCCGCACGACTCACCACACCGAACTCTGGGAAGAGATCGAGGACATGCTGAGGTCGGGCGTGGCGCCGCCGGGGGTCAAGCGCCGCTCGATCCGCAAGAACCAGAAACGGCTGATCCTCGAGCTGACCTGAGGCAACCAACCAACGCGATCGATTTGGTGCGCTCGAGCCGTCGATTGAGGGCGGTGCGAGGACGCGCTTGAGAAGCACATGTTACCGGTGGAACTGGCACAGCGTAGTGCGATTGCCGATCTTATCCCGTAACCGACCAAACCGACCGGTCGTCATGGCCGTGCTCGTCACGGCCATCCACGTCCTTGTGCCGGTCTCCGTCCGGTGACTGAGACCCTAACGATCAAAGAGCCGCCGCCCGCCATGTCGCGCCACTCGGTCATCGACTACGGTCGTCGTACAACAGGCGAGTCGGAGCGATGGTGCCTCCTGCCTGAACCAGGAGGTCTTTCTTGATGCGCACAATCCTTCTTCTTCTTGCCCTGGCAGCAACACCCGCGCTTGCCGTCGACTTCAGCGACTTCGACGAGGTCTGCACGATCACCGCGGAGGCCACGGGACAGAAGGACAAGGCCGCGTTCCATGCCATTTGCACCTGTGCCTATGACGTGATTGCCGAGAAAATGGGCGACGACCTGGCGGTGATCTATGCCCGTTTCGAACTGAAGGACGGCACCCTTGACGAGCTGCTGCCGGCGAGCATGTCATCGGAGGACTTCTTCGCCCGGATCGGCGAGATCGGTCCCGACATCGACGCCGCCTGTTCCGGCTGAGCGTTGTCAGGAAAAGTGGTTTCCACTTTTCCGTCCGACAGAGCGACCAGGAACCGAGCGTTGTCAGGAAAAGTGGATCCCACTGTTCCGTCCGACAGAGCGACCAGGAACTGAGCGTTGTCAGGAGAAGTGCCGCGCACTTTTTCGCCCGGATACCGCTCGTTCCCGCGCAGGCGGGAACCCGGGTTTTTCTTTTGCTGGATCTCCGTCTTCACGGAGATGAGCGGTTTTGATGTGACGTTCCGAAGATGGGCGGCAAAGCCGGAGGAACGCTTCGAACCGCCCTCGCCGGTTTCTCTCCCGCTCTGCCTGGAAAAGTCGATTCCACTTTACCACCCCGACGGAGCCAATAGGAGATAGTCGCCATCGGCACCGGCCTTCACGACAGCCGGTACACCGTCCCCGTCTTGTCCGGATCGCCCGGCGCATCGCCGAAATCGTGAACTGGATAGCCCGCCAACGGCTCCAGATGTTGTCTTGGCAGATAGGCGCGACCCGGGTCACCGACAAGAACCTCGCACCCCGCTTCGGCCGCTTGCCGGAGGGATCCCAGCACGGTCTTTGCAAGGTCCGGGTCGTAGAACAGGTCGCCCGCGGCGATCAGATCGGCCGGCGGAAGCGCGCGATCCGTCAGGTCTCCAGCCACTTCGACCGCGACATCGTTCAGGTCGGCGTTTAGCCTGATCGCGGTCATCCCCAGTGGATCAATCTCGGAACAGATGACCCGGCTGGCGCCCGCTCTGGCGGCTGCAATACCGACGAGGCCGGAGCCTGCCCCGAGATCGAGCACGGTTCTGCCCGCAATGCATCCCGGATCGGCCTGAAAGTGCTGTGCCAGTGCCGCGCCGCCGGGCCAAATGTGAGCCCAGTAAGGCGGAACCGCGCCGTCGATCCGACCCGTCAAAGCATCCAGCCGGTGAAGGCCACTGCCGGGATGGGCACAATAAAGCGCCAGGTCCGGCCGCCCCGGAACGGGCCTGACCATCAGGTTCCGTCGAATGAAGGCGATCTGATCGGCGATTTCGAAGGACACGGCGGACGGCCTTCTCCGACACCGGACGGCGCGCTGGCGCAGGCGGAGGGCTTGCGGCCGGGATCTCGGTTCCGGCAGCGCCGCCGACGCGGGTTACCGACTTGGTGCCGGTTTTATGAACACCGAGTCAAGGTCCTGAATTGGCGGGAAGGTCCGGATGGTGGGGTCCCAGGGCCGTCCCGGCGTTTGCCGGAATCGCTTCAGCGGTTTGGATGCAGCGCTTTCTGTAGGGTTTCGGCAGGTTCGGAGGTCGGGCAAATAGCGTGATATCGCAGCGATAATTCACCAGTGCCGCCGCAAATACCTTCCCAGTTCGCGCTGCACGAAGCCGATGCGGGAACGCCGGTCATCGGGAGAACAGCGATACCGAACGCAAACGCCAGGGCTCTGGTGATTGCGCGCATGAGAGGGCTCCAGTGTGTTTCCGGGGGAGAGGCACATGCCGTCGTGTCGACGCCGTCCCCTCACGGATCAGCGTCAGTGCGAGCGATCTCGGCAATGAAATCCAGAAACGAAGTGCGCAGGTGATTGGTTCCGGCGTTCGGCGGCCAGACTGCATAGATACCATAGGGCGAGGCATGCCAAGCTGGCAGCACGTCGACCAGGGTGTCGGCATCGATGGCTTCGCGAACGAAAAAGTCGGGCATGACCACCACACCACATCCCTGCTCGGCCATCCGACGCGCGGCAAAACCGGAGTCGACCGAGATGCGGTGATGCATCTGCACCTCGCGCTGGCGAGACGGGCGCGCATTGGAGATCAGGCTGAACTTCCTCGACACGCCGACAAGATCGATCAGTTCCAGATGCCGCAGGTCGTCAGGTGCCTTCACCGCACGATGCCCGGCAAGATAGGCCGGCGCAGCACAGACATGGCGCTTGCCTTCGGCAAGCTTGCGGGCCATCAGCGAGGAATCCGCGAGCCAGCCGACCCGAATGGCGAGGTCGATCCCCTCCTCGACGATGTTCACCCGCCGGTCGCTGAATGTGAGCAAGATCTCGACCTTGGGATGCACTTTCATGAAAGCCGAGACACGGGCGACAAACCGCGCATATTGCAGAATAGCCGGCGCGGTGATGCTGAGACGGCCCGCCGGGTTGGAGCTTTGATAGCCGATCTCGCCAAATCCGTGTTCGGCTTCTGACACCATCGCGCGGGCCCGCACCGCCAGCCGTTGACCCGCATCGGTCAGGCTGAGTTTACGGGTGGTGCGGTAGACCAGCGGCGTGTCGAGGTGGCGCTCAAGAGCCGTAATGTGGTGGCTTACCACCGACGCCGACAGGCCGAGCCGGTTCGCCGCCGCCCGAAACGATCCGGCATCGGCAACGGTGGCGAAGACCGCCATGGCGCGCAGGTGATCGATCACGATTCAATTCCGTCATTACATCGAATAATGAAAGCAATTCAACGCATCTTATACCACAATAGACAATGGGCCATGTTTCCGGCACCGGCGGATCACCGCCATGACAACCACGGAGACTGACCCGATGAAACGCACCGCCCTCGCTGTCGCCGCCGCCCTGCCCCTGGCGATGCCGGCCCTCGCCCATGCAGACGAGACGACTGACAAGACCAGGGATATCGTCCGCTCGGCGATGACCGAGCTGATGGTCGAGAAGAACCTCGACGCGATCGATACCTGGTTTGCCGAACCGTACATCCAGCACAATCAGTCGGTGCGCTCCGGCCTTGACGGATTGCGCGGTCTGGCCGAGACGGCGATCGTCGCCAATCCGGCCTTCGAATACGAGATGATCCGACTATTCGCCGACGGTGATGTTGGCGCCACCCACGGCATTTATGAGGGCTTCGGCGATGCGCCGCTGGTCGCCCTTGACGTGTTCAGGGTCGAAAATGGCAAGATCGTCGAACACTGGGACAACCTCGCCCCGGTCGCCTCCGCCAATCCCTCCGGCCGGTCCCAGACCGACGGGCCGACCGAGGTGGCCGACCACGACAAGACCGAGGCAAACAAGACCCTGGTCAGCGCCTTCGTCAACGAGATCCTGATCGGCGGTGCCTTCGACAAGCTGCCCAGCTATATCGACGGTGATAACTACATGCAGCACAATTCCGATATCGCCGACGGACTGAGCGGCCTCAGCTCCGGCCTGAAAGCGATGGCCGATGCCGGTCTCACCCTGCACATAGCCAAAGCGCACAAGGTCTTTGGCGACGGCAACTTCGTCCTCGTGCTGTCGGAGGGATCGCTCGGCGATCAGCCGACCGCCTTCTACGACCTGTTTCGGGTCGAAGACGGAAAGATCGTCGA
>JAAEOR010001048.1 GCA_024222895.1 Hyphomicrobiales bacterium
ATGAAGATTACGGCCAGGCCCCGATCCACCAGACGCCGCATCAGCCCGCCCAGTTCCTCGATACCGGCCGGGGTCAACATCGAGGTGGACTCATCGAGGATCACAACGCGGCTGTCACGCAGCAACGCGCGAACGATCTCCACATGCTGCTGTTCGCCGAGCGACAATTCAGAAGCTCGGGCATCGAGGTCGACGCGAATGCCAAGCGATGTGGCGATATCATCGACGCCGGCGCGCAGCCGATCAATCCGGGGACGCTGCCACCAGGGCGCACCGAGCAGCAGATTCTCGGCGACGGTCAGCGTCGGGACCAACATGGTGTGCTGGAAAACCGTTCCGATGCCCAGCCCTAGAGCCTGCCGCGGTGAGGCGATCCGGGTCACCCGACCATCGATCAGAATGCGTCCGCCATCGGGCTGCTGAAGCCCCGAGAGCAGGCCGATCAGGGTCGATTTGCCGGCACCGTTTTCGCCGAGCAGCACGTGAACCTCGGCCGGCCAGATCTGCAGATCGATATGGTCATTGGCCACAACGCCGGGGAACCGCTTCGTTACCCCTTGCAGGGTTACGATTGCCTGCCGTTCCGGCGATGGCGGCTCAATGCTCACACTGCCCCCATCCTTCCGGCATCGCGACTATCCTTGCGATCTGGCGGTGGCCGGCGCGCCAATCGGGACGCGCCGACCTCGCCGTTTTGCCTATTCCTGGATATCCGACATCAGGGCACGAACATCCGTCGCCTCGAAGATCGGCTCAACCGTTATCGAGCCATCGATGATCTGCTGACGCAGCGCCTGGACATCGGCCCAGACGTCGTCGGGCACCTGCGGCGTCTGCAGCAATCTCACCGAATCGTCCTCAAGACCGATTTCATAGCTCTTGGTGCCAAAGGTATCGGCTTTGAGATCCTCAATCATTGCCGCATAGACCGGCTGAATATCCCAGACAACCGATGACAGGAGGTGGCCCTTGTCGATCGACGACTTGTCGCCGATCACGTCGATAAACAGCACCTTGCCACCATCGGCGGCATCGGTGGTTTCGACCGCCTGCAGCATCCCGAAGCTCGACCCGTTGCCCTGGCCGAAAACAATGTCGGCACCGGCGGCAATGACGCTCTCCGTCACCCGCTTGCCGCCGGCGGCATCGGAATAGGCCGCCGGACCGATCACCGCATAGATCACATTGATGTCGGCGTTCTCAGCCTGCGCGCCCTGAGCAAACGCTGCCGACTGCGAATTCCAGGAGGGCGGCTCACCGGAAACGACGATACCGACCGTGCCCGTCCGCGTCATCTTCGCCGCCATCCGTCCGGCCAGATATGCGCCGGTGTGTCCCGAAAGCGTGTAGTCGGCGACCAACCCTTCCCTGAGCGCCGTGGGCGTATCGACGATCGCAACCGGGACATTCAACTCGTTGGCAATCTCGGGTGCCGCCGTGTTGTAGCCGCTGGCGTGGGCGATCATCAGGTCGGCCCCCTCCTCGGCAAGTTCGCGCAGGGTCGGCCGAATGTCGCCATAGCCGAGCCCCTGGGCGACCAGCACCTCGACGCCGGCCGCCTCGCCGGCTGCCTTGGCTGCATCAACACCCTGCTGATTCCAGCCAAAATCGGTGCCTTCCTCTGGCGTCAGGACGGCGATGGCCTCGACGTCCGCAGCCGTTGCGGTGCCGAGTGCGAGGCCGATGCCCACAAGCGCCGCGGCGCCACTGAGAAGATAGTCCCTCATTCCAATCTCCTTTTTCTCTTTCTGGCTTCCCGTCTGCGTTCTACTGTTTCGCCTGCCGCATTGGTTGTCGTCGATGTCCCAGGCGATTCAGTCCGTGAAGATTGCTCTCCCACTCCTTCTGTTGCTTTTGGCTGCCGGCTTCGCCCATGCAGTCGAATTGCGCGCAACCGAAGTGCGTCGCGGCACCAATGGGCTGGATGGTGTAACGTTGACCATCGAGAACCGGGCCGATGCGCCGATCGCCTGTCTCGCAGAACTGGCGCACTGGTACTCCACGGAGCTTGCGGTGGCCGACGCCGGTGCAACGGCTCGCGTGGATCTCTGGTTCGATCCTGAGACCGGTACGTATTCCGTTCTGAACGACAAGGCTGAAAACATGCCGGTCGAGGCTCTGTGGTCCGGTCTGGCAGGCCGGACATACGAGACCCGTGCGACCGTCGCCCTGACGCGCAAAGTCGGCGAGCGACCGCCTGCCATTGACCTGACCTGCATCGCTGCCGCCGACCGATTGCGATGCCGATAACCGAGCAGCCGACACGGGTTGAGGCGGATCGATCGAAGCACGGCGCCTAGTCTCCCCCCTCAAGAATGCGACGTATGGCAACCAGTTTCGCTGCGCGGTCTTTCTGGAGCGCGGCAATTCTTTCGGGCGTGTAGGCATAGAGGCCCTCGCCGGATTTGATGCCGAGCTTGTCGGCCTCTATCTGTTTTCGCGCCAGTGGTGCAACGTCATCGCGATCGCACAGATCGGCATTCAGGAACGACGAGACCGAATGGTAGATGTCCATGCCGGCCATATCGAGCAGCGCCATCGGTCCGATGACAGCGATCTTGTAACCGATGCCCCAGGACACACAGGTATCCAGATCCTCGGGGTCGATCACGCCACGCTCGACAAGGTCAACCGCCTCCCGCAACAAGGCATAGAGCACCCGGTTTTCGACAAGGCCGGGCACATCCTTTTTGACCACCACCGGCAAGAGACCCAGGCCGCGGATAAAGTCGCGGATCGTCTCGACAGTCTCCGGCGCCGTACCTTCACCACCGATCACCTCGATCATCGGGATGATGTGCGGCGGGTTGGACCAGTGCATTCCGACAAAACGCTGTGGGCTGGCCAGTGTCGACTGGAGTTTGCTGATCGGAATACCCGACGTGTCGGTGGCGACAATGACGGACGGGTCGATCAGCAGTTCAATCTCACGATAGGTCGCCGCCTTGATGTCCAGATTCTCCGGCACGTTCTCGATGACCAGATCCGCACCGTCGACCGCTTCGGCGACGGACGATGCAAACCGGACTGAGCCCGGATTGCCCTGTGGCGGATCGACACCCAGCCGATCGAGAACACCGTCAGCCACCGCCACCATCCCCGCTGCACGATTGATCGCGTCGGCGGCCGTATCGTAGCCCATGACCTCGATACCGCCGCGGGCGAGCCGGGCGGCGATCCCCGGCCCCATTGTACCCAAACCGATCAGGCGACACGGTGAATCATCGGGCGGCCGTCCTTTCCCCGTTAGCCGGTTGCCGCCTGAAACGCCGGGCGCTCGGACATCGATCCGACCCACCGCTCGAGGTTGGGCAATTGCGGCCGCTCGATATCGAATCCAATGCAGCGTTTCAGGATCGGCGCACAGGCAATGTCGGCAATGGTGAGCTTGTCGAGGGCGAAGAATGACTTACCGTCCAGGTGTCCGTCTATAAGCGTGCACTGGGCGATCAGATCCTTGACGAGTCCTGCATATTCGGGGGGCCGCTCCTCGGGACTTTGCCGCGAGCCCTTGAAGGTTCCCATATAGCCAGGATTCACGGCCGATATCAGGAAGTCCATCCAACGCTCGACCTGCGTCCGTTGGCCGGCGGTCTCTCCTGTCAGCGACGGCGCTACGGTCGATGCCAGATAGCGGAGAATGGTGTTGGACTCCCAGATCACCAGGTCGTCATGGATAAGCGTCGGTACCTTGGAGGTTGGATTCATCGCCTTGTATTCGGCTGTCTGCGTGTTTTCGAATTGCCGTCCGTAGTCCTCTCGCTCGTACGCAGCCTCGATCTCCTCGAGCATGAAGAGGACCTTCTGGACGTTGCCGGACGTTTTCCGACCAAGCACTTTGTACATTCTGATCTGGTCTCCCTGTCCTGAGGCTCAGCTCTCCGACGCCGTCAGGGGTTTGTAAACAATCGCATCCATCTCGATCTTGGTGTTTATCACGGCGCGCGCCTCGACTGTGGTCCGGGCGAGTACCGCATCACCGATCCCTTTGAGGAAGGCCTTATTGTAGCGGCCGAAGTCGCGCACATCCTCGAGATAGGTGGTAATGCGGACCACGGCTGACGCCCACTATATCGGGCTGGCGATGACCAACGTCACGCCCAATCTCGTTGTGCCCGGCGGGTCACGGCCCATCACCGGCAACAACCCGATTGCCTTTGCGGCGCCGACGCGACTGGGGTTTCCACTGTTGCTCGATATTTCGATGTCCGCAGTCGCCGGTGGCAAGCTCCTGCTGGCAATGGAGAAAGGCGAAAAGATCCCGCTCGATTGGGCAACCGACAGGAACGGGCGCCCGACTGACGATCCGGAACTCGGGTTCAACGGCTTCCTGTTGCCGGTCGGGGGACATAAGGGGTTCGGGCTTTCGGTGATGGTTGACATCTTGTGCGGCGTCTTGACTGGTGGCGCCTTTCAGAACGACATCAAGAGCATGTACAAACATCCCGATGATCCCAGTGAAACCAGCAACATGATGATCGCAATTGATCCCGCGATCGCCATGGAACCGGACGCCTTCCTCGATCGCATGGATGCGCTCTACCGGACGATCAAGGCGTCGCCGATGTGGGACGAGGACAACAATATGTACATCCCCGGTGAAATCGAAAACAACACCCGGCGCAGGCGCCTCGAAGACGGTATTCCCCTCCCCGGCTCGCTCTATGACGAGATTCTGGCACTCTCGGCCAGGCACGACAGCCAGCCACCGTCACGGCTGCCTTGATACCGGGAAAAGACCTTATACCAAGCGTGGATGAATCCGATCATAGCCTGACGGTCCCGCCGACTGCCGACACAGCCGCGGCAACGGGCGCGGCTTTCGCGAAATGATAATAGTCTGCGGCATAGGTTGGAAGATGCCGGACGTGGCGCAGCGATTTCGCTTCGGAAAGGCCCCAGGTCATGACCAATCGAAATGGCGAGTTCTCGACACGATGAAGACACACAGCACGTTGTTTCTCAGGCCGCCAGCGAAAGTCGGATCGGTCAAGTAGATGTCGCTCCCCCAGACTCCATCTTTTCGACTGGACGGAAAAAAGGCCCTGGTGACCGGCGCCTCGCGCGGCATCGGCTTGGGTTGCGCTGTCGCCTTGGCCGAGGCCGGAGCCCACGTCGTGGCGGCGGCGCGGAGTTTACCGGCACTGGAAGACGCCGTATCGCAAATGACCGACGCCGGCCTTTCGGCCGAGGCCGTTCGACTGGATGTCGACGAGGTCGAGTCACTTGCCGCATTCATGGCCTCGCGACCTGCCTTCGATGTCTTTCTCAACAGTGCCGGGATTGCCCGCCACAGCCCCGCGCTCGAGACAACGCCGCAAGACTTCGACGCCGTTATGTCTACCAATCTCCGCGGTGCCTTTTTTTCGTCGCGCGAAGCGGCGCGGCGGATGATCGCCGATGGTGTTACCGGCTCGATCATCAATATCTCATCGCAGATGGCCCATGTCGGTGGAATCGACCGTGCGGTCTATGCGGCCTCGAAGCATGCCGTCGAAGGCATGACCAAATCGATGGCGATCGAATGGGGCGGCCATGGCGTCCGCGTCAATACCATCTGCCCCACCTTCATCCGCACACCATTGGCCGAGCAGACGCTTGCTAATCCCGAACGCGCTGCCTGGATCAAATCAAAGATCAAGCTCGGTCGGATTGGCGAGATCGAGGATGTGATGGGGGCGGCTGTTTTCCTGGCCGGCGATGCCGCCAGCATGATCACCGGAACAGCGCTGATGATCGATGGCGGTTGGACCGCGGGCTAGACGGAGGACTCGATCTTTCCGCCGGAGCGTCCACCGAAATGACAGACACGATCTACTGATTCCCCCAAGTGCAACGCGCACCCCCCTGCCGGTACGGAGCGGCCGTTCAACAGGCCCGAAGCAAGGACGATATCATGACTGAGTTTCTGACGACCCATGTCGGTTCTCTTCCCCGAAGCCAGGCGGTCGCCGACTTTCTTTTCGCCCGTGAGAAGGAGGAACCATACGACCAGTCGGCATTCGACACCTGCATGGCCGATGCGGCGAAGGATGTCGTCGCCAGGCAGAAGTCCGCCGGGATCGACATCGTCTCGGACGGTGAAACCTCAAAGATCTCCTACGCGACCTATGTGAAAGACCGCTACACCGGATTCGAGGGGGACAGCCCCCGCAATCCTCCCGCCGACCTCAAGCTCTTTCCGACCTTCCTTGAAAGGTTGGCGAAGTCAGGGGGCACCGCGCAATACGCTCGGCCCTGTTGCCGCGGACCGATTCGTCCGAACGACTCAGGCGACCTTCAGGCCGATATCGACCGCCTCGCGGCGGCCCTGGCCGCCAGTGGTGTGGAGCGCGCCTTCATGAACGCCGCGTCGCCCGGCGTTATCTCGCTCTTCCTGCCAAACGAATACTATCCCTCACGGGAGGCCTATCTCGCGGCGCTCGCCGATGCGATGAAGGCCGAATATGATGCCATCGTCGCCGCCGGGTTCACGCTGCAACTCGACTGCCCCGATCTGGCACTGTCGCGCCACATGATCTTCTCCGACCTGTCTGACGCAGAATTCGTCAAGGTCGCACAGGCCAACATGGATGCCCTGAACCACGCGATCCGCGACATCCCGCCGGAGAACGTCAGGCTTCACATCTGCTGGGGAAACTATGAGGGCCCGCACACCTGCGACATCGGAATGGATCGGGTCTTCGACACCCTGATGAGCACGCGGGCCGGCTATGTGCTGTTCGAGACGGCCAACCCGCGCCACGGCCACGAGTGGACCGTTTTCCGCGATCGAAAGAACGATATTCCGCAGGACAAGGTGCTGATACCCGGAGTCGTGGATACGACGACCAACTTTGTCGAGCATCCCGAACTGGTTGCCCAACGGATCGTCCGCTTTGCCGAAATCGTCGGCGCCGATCGCATCATTGCCGGCACCGATTGCGGATTTGGAACCTTCGCCGGTTTCGGGGCCGTCGATCCGGAAATCGCCTACGCCAAGCTCGCGGCGCTGGCCGAGGGCGCGGCCCTGGCTTCGCAACGGTTCTGAGCCTGTCCATGAGCGAAGGCACGCTCGTCATGCTGCCGGGCATGATGTGCGACGAACGCCTCTTTCGACCCCAGGCCGCAGCCTTCTCGGGTCGGTACGACGTGGTGACCCTGCCGTTGAAGGGGGCGACGTCGATTGACGGTTTCACCGATCTCGTCCTCTCCGGAATTGAAGCTGATCGGTTCAATCTGATGGGACTGTCGATGGGCGGAATCGTCGCCATGGCTGTCGCCGGGAAAGCGCCGGAGCGTGTTCAAAGGCTAGCGCTTCTCGACACCAATCACAGGGCCGACGCGCCGGATCGGCGGGTCCAGCGCGCGGCGCAGATCAGCAAAGTCGAGGCCGGCCTGCTTCGCCAGGTCATGATCGACGAAATGAAACCGGGCTACCTGGCGCAGGCCAATCGTGGGCGAGACGACCTTCGCCGCCTGTTCATGGACATGGCACTTGACCCGGGGCCAGACGTGTTTGTCGAGCAGACCCTGGCTTTGCGAGAACGCGCAGACCAATCCGGAGCTTTGAAGCGATTCGACGGCCCGAGCCTTGTCCTTTGTGGTGCCGAAGACGCCTTGTGCCCGCCGCAACGGCATCTGGCCATCACGGAACTCCTGCCACAGGCACACTTTGTCAGCATCGCCAATGCCGGGCATATTCCAACCCTCGAAGAATCTGAAGCCGTCACCGCTGCACTGACCTACTGGCTGGCACGTCCAGTTGTCGCCCCCAATCAAGGAGACCGGGAATGACCTCGCTGAATGAGAACCTGCAGGCGGCGCTCGCCGCAGTCGATACGCCAACAATTTGCAACGCCATCGAGGTCGTTCAGGGGCGCCGGGGCTACGACCGTTTTACCCGTGCGACCGTGCTGTGCTCCGACCCGGACCACGGGCCGATCCTTGGATACGTCAAGACCGCCCGAATCCGCAGTGTTAAACCCGCGGAGGAACCAGCCGAGAAGAGCCGCGAGCGGCGCATCGACTACTATCGCTATGTCTCTCAGCCCCCTCGCCCGGCCGTGGTCATCATCGAAGACGAAGACGGCCTGGAGTCGACCGGCGCATTCTGGGGCGAGGTCAACACGACCGTTCACAAAGGGCTTGGCCTGTCGGGTGTGGTAACCAACGGACTGATGCGCGATCTCGGCGATCTGGCACCCGGCTTTCCACTGATCGCCGCTGCGGTCGGGCCGAGCCA
>JAAEOR010001049.1 GCA_024222895.1 Hyphomicrobiales bacterium
CGCCAGCGACACCGCTTCCGGCCGCACCGCGGCGACGACGGCAATCTGGTGTTCTTGCTGATATCGACCGAGCGCCTCCGTTGTGATCTGGACTATCATCCGTGTGCCGACAGACGAACGCACAGCCCTGATCGCATCGCGATACAGCTCGGCGTCGAGCACATGGGCGCCGTGGCGATCCCGGACGTGCAGGTGAATCATCGCGGCCCCCGCCTCCAGGCATGCGGAAGCCGTCCGTGCCAGTTCGTCGGGCGTCATGGGCAGCGCCGGGTGGTCGGTCCGCCGGAGGCGGGCGCCATTCGGGGCAACCGCCAGCAGAACCGGGCGCCCTTTTAAGGCGCTCGAATCAATCATGAATCAAACGAAGCATGCGAAACGGGGTATTCCGGTATCCTGTTATTGCGACAGTCGACCAAAGCTAGCGTAGTGGCTCCCTTTAGCCAGTAGAAAAGCGAAGAATCCAGATGATCGCCAATCCCGACGGACCGGCAAGGGCTGCGATTCGCGATTTACGATCAAATCGCTGCGACACTTGTGACCCATGTTCGGCGGCAAGCTAAACATGCTACAACGCTGTACGGCTGGATGCGGCTCGCCCGAAGGGACG
>JAAEOR010001050.1 GCA_024222895.1 Hyphomicrobiales bacterium
ATGGCGGCAAGGCAAAGAGATCGTCGATCAGGCTATCGCCGGACTGTCACGGCAAGATGGTAGTCCGGCACAGTAGGCCCAAAACCGGCTGAAGGCGATGAGAGTGACGCAATTGGTGGCTGCCACGTTGCTGCTGGGACTATGGTGCGGTTACGCTGACAGTGTACTCAATCCCTATCAGATCAGCCGGTCACACCGAACGCTCGCGCCTCAAGCTAACCGGGCTCGCGAAGCGTTCCCCGCATCACCGGCGAGCAGCTGAACAGCCGGCTTTGCGCGGCGCCGCCCTCCCCCTCGATCTGATCGACAATCATCGCAACTGCGTTCTCGACGATATCCTCGAACGGCTGCCTGATCGTCGTCAGATCATAGGCGGGCCACCGCGCCATCGATATATCGTTGAAGCCGATCAGACCGATGTCCTGGGGAATGCGACGGCCTTTCGATCGAATGTGATCCGCCGCGCCCATGGCGACGATGTCATCAC
This sequence comes from Hyphomicrobiales bacterium, assembly GCA_024222895.1. GTDB lineage: Bacteria > Pseudomonadota > Alphaproteobacteria > Rhizobiales > Kaistiaceae > Bauldia. The sequence continues at coordinate 488 of JAAEOR010001050.1, forward strand.
CGCAAAAGAGAGCTTCCACATCGCCATGATCCGCCAGCAAGGATTCGGCGGCATGCATTCCGGCCGAATGGGCATACCGATCGGCGAACGCCTCCGCACAGGAGACCTTGTGCTTGCCCAGAACCTCGAGGAAGCCGTGGCGGCGGTCGATCGTGGTGGTCGCGTTGCGAGGACCGCCAACGAAGCCCACCTTCTTGTATCCGCGATCGATCAGCAGTCCGGCCGCAAGCGCGCCGCCGCGGGCATTATCGGCGGCGACCGATCCAATCGAACCCGGTGACAGGCTGCGCCCGAATGCGATCACCGCCGGAATCTCCGACTTCTGCAAGGCGTCGAAGAACGATTTCGGCAGTGTCGACGACGCGACAATCACACCATCGGCCCGGTACTGAAGCAGAAGCTCAAGCGCCTCGTCGTAGTTGTTCGACGTGGAGAGATTGAAGATAAGGGGGCGCAGCCGCTGCTCCTGCAGCGCGATGGTGAACCGGTCGAATATCTCCATGAACGCCGGATTGCGAAAATTCGTCGAGACGATACCGATCAGCCGGGACCGTTGGGTCATCAGGCTGCGGGCGAGCACATTCGGCGTGTAGCTCAGCTTCTCCGCCGCCCTTTGAACCTTCTTCCGGGTCTTTGGCGAGATGCTGGCACCATCAGTGAAAGCCCGCGAAACGGCAGACACCGACACGCCGGCGGCGTGAGCCACATCGCGAGCGGTGATTCTCGGCTTCTTCATGAATGGAACTGCGGATCGCGCACCGGCTTCATCTCACGGGTGGATTACACCGATTCGTCGCTCGACCGACGGGCGCCGCGATTGCGTGGATTCCGCCAGGCAAGCATATGGCAAATGGTTCGGTCGCCGACGCCAAGGTCGTTGCCCGTGTCACTCGGCAAATGCCAACACCTCCGGTGCTGCCGTTGCCGCAGCCGCCTCCGGAAGTCGCGACTTGGCGAACCGCCCAGCCACCATCACGGCACGGATGCGATCGGGATCCTGCAACAAGGCAATGTCGGCGATCGGATCACCGTCGATGACCATGAGGTCCGCCAGATAACCCGGTTTGATCTGGCCGAGTTCATCGCCGCGCTGCATCAACTCGCCGCCAAGTCTGGTAGCCGCAACCAGCGTCTCCATCGGCGAGAAACCGAGAAAGTCGACAAAATGCTCGAGGTCGCGAGCGTTGGTGCCAATTGGATTGGTGATGAAGGCTCCATAGTCTCCGCCAGGCAGGACGCGGACGCCGCGCTGATTGAGATCACGCATGCAGTGCCTGGTGACCTCAAGCTCCTTCTCCAGATTCTCGTATTTTTCCGTCGGCCAGCCGAGGCCGAAATCGCCGCTTTCCCGCAGCATCGTAATCGGAAGTCCCAGCGCCGGCACGACGAACACCCGGTCCTTGACCTGCTCCAGCATGTCGCGGGCTTCTTCGTCGGCGTAGACCGCGTGATTGACGACCTGCACGCCCTGGCGAACGCACATCTTGACGCCTTCGGAACTGGTGGAATGGGCGCCGACCATCAGGTTTCGCGGGCCGGCGACCGAGACGACCGCCGCGATTTCAGCCTCATTGATCACCGTGGTCTCGGCATCCGCATGCATATGGCCCCAGTCGCGATCGCCGGAGACATTGATCTTGAGATTGTCGACACCATCCCGGGCCCCCAG
>JAAEOR010001051.1 GCA_024222895.1 Hyphomicrobiales bacterium
CATCCGGAAGGATTCCACGAAGCCTTCGCCAACCTTTACGCCGACGCTGCCGAGGCGATCGCGGCGCGACGCACCGGCGAAAACGCCAACCCGTTGGCGCTGGATTTTCCCGGGGTCGAGGATGGTGCGCGTGGCGTGCGCTTCATGGAGGCGGCGTTGCAGTCCGCCGACAAAGGCGGTGGCTGGATCGACTGCACACTCGAACTTCCGACCGCGCCCTGACCGGCGCAGCAAAAGGTATCCGCTCATGAAATCCATGCCACTCGGCGTCAACACGTTCAGCTATCTCTACACTCACGGCCTCGTCGACTGCGTCCGGCGGCTGGGCGCCATGGGCTTTCGTGATTTCGAGATCCTGGTCGGACAGCCGCATTTCTGGGCGACCGACCTCACCCCCGCTGAACGCCGGGAAATACCCAGGCTGCTGACTGGCGAGGGCTACCGGCTGGTGTCTGTCAACTTGCCCGGCATGGACAACAACATCGTATCGTCGACCCGCGAGATGCGCGACTTCACGGTTCGCCAGCTATGCGACCTGATCGATATCTCGGGCGAATGGGGCATTCCCTACGTGATCTTCGTTCCCGGGCGGGTGTCGCCGCTTCTGCCCATGCCCCGCGAGCAGTTGGAGGACTACTGGACCACCGGCATGACCACGGTCGCCGACCGGGCGCGCGATGCCGGCACCAAGGTCCTGATCGAGAACGTGCCGACCACCTGGATTCCTCATGGCCGCGATTTGATGGCCGCGATTGATCTGCTCGGGCGCGACGATGTCGGGATCATCTACGATCCGGCCAACGCGCCCGCCGCAGGTGAGGATCCCTGCGTCGGCGTGCGTGACGTCAGAGACCGGCTCGACCTGGTGCATCTGTCCGACACGCCCGACAACGGGTGGAAGCACGATCCCGTGGGAACCGGAGATATTCGCTTCGCTGATTTCAACGCGGTGCTGCGGGAGATCGGCTATGACGGCCCGTCGATGATCGAGTTGATCACCACGGAGCCGGATCGGCGCATTCCCGATAGCCGGGACAGGCTCGCGACGATGGGCTGGACCGCCTGATACCCTGAACGGCGGATGGCCAACCGGCCGAAGGGACAACCGGCGCGCCACCGGCGGCCTGTTACCCGATCAGCCGGCGCGACACTCCGGCGTTCTTGTCGGCAGTATGAAGCGACCCGGTGAGCGCTGGCTGATTCGCGCTCGCCGTCGGCCAAGGCCGGCGGTTCACAATCGACCCGACAGGAAGTCCAGAACACGCTTCCGCATGGCCGGCGTTTCCTCGTGGCCGGCCTCCGGTTCGACGTGGAACTCCAGGGCGTCGCCGCAACCGGCCGCGTTATAAGCGGATTCGATCTCGTTGCGTGCCCGCCCGAAGCATGCCGCCGGCGTGCTCCAGTCCTTGAGCCCAACGCAAAAGAGCTGAGGCGTCGGCGCGGCAAGCCCGGCCAGACGCCCGGTCGAGGAGTCGCGCAGAAGTCCGGGCACGGTCATGTAGGCGCCATGGCCGTCATGGGCGTCGGCCTCGATCAGGCAGGCCATGTCCGCAAAGCAACACATGCTCACGGCTGCTTTCAGGCGCGGTTCAAGCGCTGCCAGCCACCAGGCGTGGGTCCCGCCCATCGAAAAGCCTATGGCGCCGATCCGCGCGGTATCGACCGCCGGGTGGGCGGCAAGAAAATCGATACCGGCGACAAGTTCGGCCAGCATCCGCCCGAACAGCGTGCGGCCGTGCCAATGATGCGCCTTGGACATCGCGGATTCGATGCCGCCCATCCGCTCCCCGAAACACGGCATCTCCAGGCACAGAACCGCAAAGCCGCGCTCGACCAGGTCAGCGGCGTAGGGCCCCTGTAGAGCCGGCCGGGAGTCAAGGAGTTCTTCTCGGCCAATGGAATAGCGGTCGCCGTGAGCATGGCAGTACAGCAGCGCCGGCACCGGCACATCGGCCTTGGCCGG
>JAAEOR010001052.1 GCA_024222895.1 Hyphomicrobiales bacterium
CCTGCCCGACTTCGACCACGGGCAGCAATTGGAGTTTCTATCCCTGTCAGAAGCGGAGTTGGCGCTCGCCTGCTGTCGTACCGGTTTACACGCGCAGGTCTACTGCGTCCTGCAAATCGGCTACTTCAAAGCCAAGTACGCCTTCTTTCGCTTTACCTGGGACGATGCACAGGACGATTGTGCCTTCGTCCTGACCCGCTATTTCAATGGTCAGGCGTTCGAGTCACATGCCGTCACCACGTATGAGCACTACGCGCAGCGCACCCTGATCGCGGAGCTGTTCGGCTATCGGGTCTGGTCGGCGGACTACCTCCCGCGGCTCACGCAACAGGCCGCGCAGATCGTTCGGCGCGATGTCACACCCGGCTTCATCGTCGCCGAGCTGATTGCCTACCTCAACGAGCACAAGATTGTGCGGCCAGGTTACACAACCTTGCAGACGCTGATTAGCGAGACGTTGTCCGCCGAGCGCAGTCGCCTGGGCGACCTGCTCGCCGAGGTGCTGGACGCAACGGCGAAGGATGCGCTGGCCGAACTCCTGGTGCGTGATGACA
>JAAEOR010001053.1 GCA_024222895.1 Hyphomicrobiales bacterium
GGACATCAAGGCCCTGACGGATGTCGCCAAGATACTTTCTGAACAAACCAATACCGCGATCAAAGATTGGAAAGAAGAGAAGAACAAGCAGACTCGCGAAGAGAAAGGGGTATGGAACGAGTGCGATCCGGCTATGCTTGGAGTCGTCTATCTGGAGAGCGTTCTCGGGTACGTGCCAGACGTTAACCTCATGCGTGAGTTGGGCGGTTCTGAAGAGATTCTCACTACAATGAAAAGTCTAGAGGTGACGGACGATGCCCCTATTGCGGATACCACCGGGGGGTAAGGTAGGAGGCCCCAGTGAGGGGCAGCAGTCGGCCAGAGGACTAAACCGCTCGCGCGGTAGGAAGTAGGAAACTTCAGCAACATCATCGGTGTTGTTTCTCACTTTATGCCACGAAATTCTTTTCCCCGGATGTCCAGGCACATTTCCCAAATAGTGCTACCGAATATCGCCAAGAGGCAAACTCAAACCCATCTTCTGATCATCGTCCAGGCACTTGTGGCGTGTGTCAAGAACGAGCTCGCAAGCTCGCCGCTACGCGGCTCTTGACACGCTCCACAAGTGCTTGGAAACCGGTCTACAGATGGGTTTAAGACGAATTCTATGCCTGTTCGCATTGGACCATCTTGCCACCCCTATCAGCGATGCGTTTTTCCGCGAAAAAGTGCCGGTTTCCCATGAAATAAGGGTGGAAACAACACTTTTCAGTTTGGCGTAATAGGGCTGTCTTGTCTAAAGGCGTGAGGTGCACAGAACCTCTCTTCAAGACAGGAGCAGACCCATGACCAGGAACCACGAACCCATCAGTCCGTTGCGCCAGCGCATGATCGAAGACATGAGCTTGCGCAAACTCTCACCCAAGACCCAGGCCGACTATGTCCGTGCGGTGAAGAACCTCACCCGCTTTCTTGGGCGTTCCCCCGATACCGCCACCGCGGAAGATCTACGCCGCTATCAGCTGCATCTGGTGGACAGCGATGTTACCCGGCCCAGTTTGAACGCGGCGGTGACGGCGCTACGGTTTTTCTTCCAGGTGAGCCTCGGGCGCGGTGAGCTGATGGCGAAGATGAGCCATGTGCACGCGCCGCGCACGCTGCCGGTGATTCTGAGCGCCGAGGAGGTCACACGCGTGCTGGAGTCGGCCCCGGGGCTGAAGTACAAAACGGCTTTGTCGGTGGCCTACGGTGCGGGGCTGCGAGCTTCGGAGGTGACCCAGCTGAAGATCGGCGATATCGACAGCGCCCGCATGAGCATTCGCGTTGAGCAGGGCAAGGGACGCAAGGACCGCTATGCGATGCTTTCACCCACCTTGCTCACCCTGCTGCGGGCATGGTGGTGTGAGGCACGCGCGCGGGGAAAGATGCTGCCCAACGGGTGGTTGTTCCCAGGCCAAAACCCGGTCAACCCGATGTCGACCCGCCAGCTCAACCGCGCCTGCCACGCCGCGGCGCAGGCGGGCGGAATCGATAAACGGGTATCCCTGCACACCCTGCGCCACAGCTTTGCCACCCATCTTCTGGAGCAGAAGGTGGACATTCGTGTGATCCAGGTGCTGCTCGGGCACAAGAAACTCGAAACCACCGCGCTCTACAGCCAGGTCGCCACCCGCACCCTGCGTGAGGTCAACAGCCCACTGGAGCATCTGAGATTGCAGATCAGGCCGCCCGCCTAAGCCGGCGGCGCCATGTCTGGGCACGCGTTGGAGGTTGCGGACATCTTCCGCGACCACGGACCGGCGTGGCGTGTTAAGCACGCCGGCCATGTCAGTCTCGGCCAGCTCAAGGTGATGTCGGCGATCGAGCATTGTCGTAGTGCCGCGCTCGGGGGCCACGTGCTGCGTTGCCAAAGCTGTGACCACCTGCAGATCGCTTACAACTCCTGCCGTAACCGCCATTGTCCCAAGTGCCAGGCCAGCGCGGCCCAGCGATGGCTTGAAGCGCGTCAGGCCGAGCTGCTGCCGGTGGACTACTACCATGTCGTGTTTACCCTGCCAGGGCCGATCAGCGACATTGCCTATCAGAACAAGGCTGTGCTCTACAATCTTCTGTTCAAGGCGGCCGCCGAGACCTTGCTCACGATTGCCGCCGACCCCAAGCATCTGGGGGCACGCATCGGGGTGACGATGGTGCTGCACACCTGGGGCTCGGCCATGACCCATCACCCCCACGTGCACTGCATCGTCCCCGGCGGCGGCCTCTCGGCCGATGGCCAACGGTGGATCGCCTGCAGGCCGGGTTTCTTTCTGCCCGTGCGTGTCCTCTCA
>JAAEOR010001054.1 GCA_024222895.1 Hyphomicrobiales bacterium
CAGAGCGACCAAGAAGAGAGCGTTGTCAGGAAAAGTGCTTGGCACTTTTCCGTCCGACAGAGCGACCAGAAAGAGTGCGGCGAAGGAATGAAGGCATGCGTTAAAACGGCTCATCTCCGCGAAGAAGGAGATCCATGGCGCGAGAGTTCGAACACCAAGCGAGGTATCGGTGCTCCAGCGTTTGACCAGATCCGCGTTGCTCAACTGCCGTTCTGGGTTCCCGCCTCCGCGGGAACGAGCGCCGGTCTTCCGAAATGCGTTTGACGCATCGCGCTGCCTATCTCACCTCCTCCTTCGTCATCCTCTCCTCCGACTTGATCGGGGGCCCCCGATCGGAGGATCGTTTCGGGCCACGCGAAAACGATGATGATGTGCCGGCTTCAGCCGATCCTCGGATCAAGTCCGAGGATGATGGATAGAGGAGCGAAGGACGGCTATGGCCTGCTCTCAGCAGCGCTTGAGTCGGTGCCCTTCAAGCGCTTGGGGCGAGAACCACCAACAGCGAGGCGAGCATGGCAAGAGCAAGACGCGCCCGGCGGGTCACCCTGGCAGCGGCGGGAGCGGGTCCGAGCACCGGGCCGACTCGCCAGACCCAGGCGAAATTCATCAAGCCGTCCTTCGCCCGCTGGATCGACCAGGGCGCGGTGACCGGGGTGATGCTGCAGGCGGCGACCGAGATCGAGAGCGTCTATTTCGCCAAGACGTCGGGCTTGAAGATCCGGCCGCCCCAGTGGGAGCGGGTCTCGGGCGGGGCGGCGGCGCCGCTGGCCGAGCGGATCGCCATCGCCAACCGTGACCGCTATGGCCCGTGGGCGCACCGCTTGTCGCAGCGCTTCAAGCGCGGCGGGCCGCCGGCGCTGGAGACCACCGTCGACATCGTCATCGATCAGGCCATCGCCGCCGCGATCGACGCGGCGCGCCGCTGGCGCAAAGGCACCGCCAAGGTGGTGACGCGCCGGGCGCTGCTCGAATATGCGGTGATGGCCGGCTGGGCCCCCTACGCCGATCTGGACCGCTTCGACGCCGCCCACGACGGCTATCTCGGGACGCGATGGGCGGCATGAGGGAGAGGAAGGATCTCGGCCGACCCTCATCCGATGAACACGGCTTCGCGGTGATAGGCGAGGTATCCGCACTGGGGTGGGGCGAAGGCGTCGGTGCGCCAAACCGCCGGCGCTTCATCAAAGCCAAACCGCTCGCGGGTGAGCTCTTGGAAGCCGAGGCGGTTGAGGTCGTGACGGTCGAC
>JAAEOR010001055.1 GCA_024222895.1 Hyphomicrobiales bacterium
ATTGTCTGGATCGGTATTTTCTCCGTCGTCTATCTCCCGGGAATCCTGTAAATGGCAACCACGACACCCGACGATCGGCATGGCCTGCAGTTTTACCTGACCGGCTTTGCACTCGCTCTAATATTGACCCTGATTCCCTTTGGCCTGGTCGCGACGGGCATGCTGTCGAAAACGCCCACTCTGACCGTCATCGCTGTCGCTGCAATCGTTCAGTTTCTGGTTCACTTGCGTTATTTCCTGCATTTGAATCTAACGACGACGCCGCGCGAAAGAGTGTTGGCGATCGTGTTCACCGCCATTCTGATATTCATAATGGTCGGCGGCAGCCTTTGGATCATGTTCGATTTGCACAACCGGATGAAGATCTAAATCTTTTCGATTCCGGGTTTCTCAAATGCCGGCAACGGTCCGGTCACCCTCGGTTTTCGGGCCGAGGATGCCAGCCTCGTCGCTGACGGCGGCCAGCTGGTTGCGCCGATCTACTCCTTCGAACTGCTCGGAGACGCGTCGATGGTGACGTTCCGCGCCGGCGGTCAGATGGCGCAGGTAAGTTAACAAGGAATACAGCTCCGAGATCGGCACGAGCGCACAGGTCGGCATCGCCGCTTCCATCTGCCACCTCTTCAGTCGTGATACAGGAGAACGCCTTGATGACGCCTGAGGAACACGCTGCGATCAGCGCCGAGAGTCTCGCCGTCATCAAGACAATGGAGTTGGCGCTCGGCGAAAACACCGACAACATGAGCGACTATTTCCGCGAGGATTTTCGCTGGATTGGCAATTTCGGCAGTGGCACGAAAGAAGGTGTCGGGGAGTTTCGCCGGAATTGGCAGCTGCCGTTTCGCGCAGCTTTCACGGATCGCGACTACAAGACCGAGCGTATTCTCGCCGACGGCGAATGGGTATCCGGTTTCGGTCATATAGAGGCGACCCACTCCGGCCTGTTCATGGGCCTGTCGGCGACCGGGAAGCGCGTGAGAATCCCCTACATGGATTTCTGGCATGTGCGGGACGGCAAGATAGCCGACAACCGGGTGTCCGTCGACCTGCCGTCTGTGCTGGCCCAGTTGGGTCGCGACGCGTTCGCCGGCGACGGCTGGGAAGCATACGACCGGAACGAAAAGACGCCGCCGGAGCCCTCCGGTCAACTGGGAGAGTGATATGACGATTCAGTATCTCAAGCACGGCAAGCCCACGGGCGAGCGCGCCGAAGATGATGCGAAGGTCCGCGAGACCGTCGAGACCGTCCTGGCCGACATCGAACAGCGCGGGGATGCCGCGGTGCGTGACCTGTCACGCAAGTTCGACAAATACGATCCGCCGTCTTTCCGGCTGTCCGACTCCGACGTCAAGGCCCTGATCAATCGCGTTTCGGCCCGCGACATGGAAGACATCCGGTTCGCGCAGGCCCAGGTCCGAAGGTTTGCCGAGGCTCAACGCGCCTCGATGACCGATGTGGAGATCGAGACGATCCCCGGTATTGTCCTCGGCCACAAGACCATACCGGTCCAGTCGGTTGGCTGTTACGTGCCAGGCGGCAAGTTTCCGATGGTGGCGTCCGCCCATATGTCGGTTCTGACGGCCTCCGTTGCCGGCGTACCGCGGATCGCCGCCGCGACGCCGCCCTTCAAGGGCGAGCCCAACCCCGCTGTCATCGCGGCCATGCATCTCGGCGGAGCGCACGAGATCTACTGCCTCGGCGGTATCCAGGCGGTTGGCGCGATGGCGCTGGGCACGGAGACAATCAAGCCGGTCGACATGCTGGTCGGCCCGGGCAATGCCTTTGTCGCCGAGGCCAAGCGCCAGCTCTACGGCCGTGTCGGCATAGATCTCTTCGCCGGCCCGACGGAAACCATGGTCATCGCCGATGATACGGTGGATGCGGAAATGTGCGCGACCGACCTGCTTGGCCAGGCCGAACACGGCTACAATTCGCCTGCCGTTCTGGTGACCAATTCTCGCAAGCTTGCCGAAGCGACCCTTGTCGAGATCGATCGCCTGCTGAAGATCCTGCCAACCGCCGAGACTGCGTCGAAGAGCTGGGAGGACTACGGCGAGGTCATCGTCTGCGACACGTTTGACGAAATGCTCACGGTCGCCAACGACATCGCCTCTGAGCACGTCCAGGTGATGACCAGCCGCGACGACTGGTTCCTGGAAAACATGCATTCCTATGGCGCGCTGTTCCTCGGACCGCGGACCAATGTTGCCAACGGCGACAAGGTCATCGGCACCAACCACACGCTGCCGACAAAAAAGGCAGGCCGCTATACCGGCGGGCTGTGGGTCGGCAAGTTTCTGAAGACCCACTCCTATCAGAAGGTTCTGACAGACGACGCCGCTGCCATGATAGGCGAATACTGTTCGCGGCTGTGCATGCTTGAAGGCTTCGTCGGCCACGCCGAGCAGGCCAATATCCGGGTACGCCGCTACGGGGGGCGGAATGTCCCTTACGGCGAAGGAGCCGCGGCCAAGGAGGCGGCTGGGTAGATGGACCAGTCCTGTCCGCGACCCGTCGCGTCTGGTGGACCGCCGGCCGGCGGCGCGCCCTTCGGACCCAGACCTGGCAGTACCGTGGCGCTGGCGGGAGCTGGCGCGCATGTCTGAAGTTGGTCGAAGGTGGAAGGACTTTCCCGACTACATTATCGGGATCACCAGGGAGATCTGGGAAGATCGCGGCATCGACACCCTGAACCACTACTATTCGTCGGATATTCCTGTACGAACCCCGATGGGTATTCAGCTGGGCAACCAGGAGGTCATCGCCGCCACCAGGGCGACGCTGGACGAGTTCCCCGACCGGGAGTTGCTCGGCGAGGACGTGATCTGGTCTGAACACGAAACCGGATATCTGTCTTCCCACCGCATCCTCTCAACCGCGACGCATACCCATGATGGCGCTTTCGGTAAGGCGACAGGCCGACGCTACACGGCTTACGTCATCGCTGACTGCGCGGCGCGCAATGATACGATCTTCGACGAATGGCTGGTGCGAGACTATGGCGGCATCGTTCGTCAATTGGGCATGGCGCCGAAGGACTTTGCAGGCCTGCTGATTGAACGCGAAGGTGGCCCGAGCAGGTGCAACCGACCATTCACTCCGGCAATCGACGTCGAGGGCGCCTACAGGGGCAGCGACAACGGCAACAGGTGGGGGAAGCGTTATGCCGAGATCCTCCGGCGCATCATGGCCGGAGACTTCGATGCTGTGCCGGTACTTTATGATCGTGCCATGATCGGCGAGTATCCGGGGGCGCAGCGCGGTATTTCCCATGTTGGCGTCGTCGGCTTCTGGGCCGCTTAGCGGTCGGCCTTCCCCAACGCCGAGTTCGAAATTCACCATAGCATCGGCATGGACGCGGACATGTTGCCGCCGCGGGCCGCCATCCGCTGGTCGCTTGACGGCAAGCATGAAGGCCCTGGTGCATTCGCCGAGCCCACCGGCGCGCATGTTCACGTCATGGGCATTTGCCACGCCGAGTTCGGTCCCTACGGCGAGCAGCCCCCGACGGTTCGCCGGGAGTGGGCGCTTTTCGATGAGATTGCGATTTGGAAACAGATACTGATGCAGATGGGAGAGTTCTGATGACGCCCCAGGAAATGGAGCAACGTATCGTGCGCTATGGCGACTTGCGCCCGTGCCGTACCGCCTTCATCGACGCCCACAGGCCGGGCTCCGACCAGAAGGAGAATATCACGGTCATCGGCGGCGGTGTTTCAGAGAGCCCGGATCAACACGTTCACATCGCCATTCCGCACGGCTTCAACATCGGCGCCGCCGGCCAACCGCCGAAATGCCGCAACTCGCTCCACTCCCATCGTACCGCCGAGGTCTTCTTCGTATTGTCAGGCCGCTGGCTGTTTTTTTGGGGCCGCTGGGGAAGGCCGGCGAAGTGGTGCTTGAGGAAGGTGACATCTTCAACATCCCGACCGGGGTTTTCCGTGGCTTCGAGAATGTTGGGACGGACTACGGGATGATCATGGCGATCCTCGGAGGAGATGATGCCGGCGGCGGCGTCATTTGGGCGCCGCAAGTCATCCGTGATGCCGAGGATCATGGCCTTGTGCTGTCGGAGGAGGGCCGGCTTTACGATACCGAACAGGGAGAGCAACTGCCCGACGGTGTCAAACCGATGGCACTTCTCACCGACGATGAACTCAAGGCGTTTCCGGAGCCGGCCACGGCTGAGGTTCTGCCGAACCATGTCGCCCGGTACTGGGACCTTGTCGCGCTGGCCGATCGTAATCCGGCCAAGGTGATCGGCGAGCACGGGAAACTGCGCGACAAGCCGGGGTTCGAGGTCGATTTCATCACGCGGGCTTCCGCCGCCGACAAGATGCAAAGTCACGATCAGCCATCTGTGCTGATGCCGGTCAAGGGGCACTGGCGGGTCGACTGGCCCGGCGGCACCAGCGTGCTGGCCCCCGGTGACACGATGAGCCTTCCCATGAATCTCGACTATCGTGCGGCGCCGTCGATGACGGGCGAGGCTGCGCTCTACCGGGTCGTTGGTACAGGGAGTCCGGCTGGTGCCACCTGGACGCCGGACTGAACTGTTCACATTCGGTACAGCCGGAGCATAATGAAGCTCCCGGGATGAAGCCATGCGCCGCGCGGCTATCGAAAAACAGAACCGCTGGATGCTCGAGCGCCAACGCCAGTTCCGCATGGCGGCGGACGTCGTGTGCGAAGCGTTCGCGGCGATTGACGAAGTACAGGCGGTCGCCGTCATCGGCTCCGTTGCCAAAGCGCTGTGGAAGGAAGTACCGCGCTTTCGGGAGTTCCGCCGGGCGCGGATCGAGGTCTGGCATGAATGCAGCGATCTCGATCTGGCAGTGTGGATTGATCATCAAGACCGGCTCGGAGCGTTGCGCCGGGCGGGCAGCGTGGCTTTGCGGGAGGCGTATGAAGCGGGCACCGGGATCAGCGTCGCCAACCATCAGCTGGACGTGTTCTTGATCGAGCCGGGCGGCGACCGTTACCTCGGCCGATTGTGCCACTTCAACCGATGTCCCAAGGGCAAGCTCGAGTGTGTGGTTCCCGGCTGCGGCGCGGTTCCGTTCAACCAGCGCTTCGTCGATTTCGAGCCGCATGCCGATCTTCTGACGCCGGCGGAGTTCACGATGCTCTATGAGCGTGGGGTTGGGCGAGTGCGCTCAGCCCTTGACCTGCCGACGGTTGACGTCGAAGAGTCTGAAACGGTGACGTGAGTGTGTAGAGCCGATCGGTAGCAAGACAACGCGTGGAACATGTCCGTGCCAGTCAGATCACTGCACACCCCGCTCGGTTGGATAAGTCTGGCGGAAGAAGATGGCGCCATCACTGCTCTGACATGGAGCCAGGACGGTGCTGACGAAACGCCGCTGCTGGCCGAGGCAACCCGTCAGCTCAGCCTGTACTTCTCACATGATCTGAAGGTCTTCGATCTGCCGCTGCGTCCAACTGGCGGGGAATTCCAGCAATCGGTCAATATTGCCATGCAAGCGATTCCGTACGGCGAGACCCGACAATATGGCGAGATTGCCGAACAACTCGGGGCGATGCCGCAGCCGGTCGGCAACGCCTGTGGACACAATTCGATTGCCATCATCATTCCTTGTCACCGGGTGGTCGGTGCCACGGGGCTGGGCGGTTTTTCGGCGCCGGGTGGAATCGAGACCAAAATCGCATTGTTGCGCCATGAAGGCGCCTATTCGTTACTCATCTAGCGCGCATTTCTCTCGCTCTATGCGGTCTGCAACCCTCGGGCCGGCATCGGGTGTGAGAAATGCGCGCTGATCGTATGTCCTGTGCCGATCCGGCGGGTTTGCATCACCGTGGCAGATACCCAAGGGGGGAGCTACCGGCTGAGGATCCGGACAGGCCCTGGCTGTCCTGACGTTACGAGGGAGGAAGTTCCAGAGCCTCGCGCAGCGCCCGAGCCATCACCGCCTTGTCGGTGTCCTGCCCGGTCCACATCTTCACACAGATGGCGCACACGCTCACCAGCATCTCCATGCCGCTGAGGCTACGGCAGCCTTTCGATTTTGCCATCTTCAAGAGGTGGGTCTCGGGCGGATTGGTGACGCCTTCGGCGACGAACATGGTATCGCCAAGCGTCGTATGGTCGACATCCAGCTTGCCGTCGACATCCGGGAACATGCCAACCGGTGTTGCATTGAACAGAATGTCGGTGTCGGGCGGCAGCTGGAAGGAGGGCTGCCAACTGGCGTATTCGGCGGTGGCAGGTGTCTTGTCGTTCAGCAGGGCAACCAACTCGCTGGCTCGTTCCCGCGATCGGTTGACAATCAGGATGTCGGACACGCCGCCGAGAGCCAACTCGACGCTCACCGCTCGCGCCGCGCCGCCAGCGCCGAGGACGACCAGCTTCTTGCCGGAGAGGTCCAGTCTCTCGGCGATCAGATCTGCAAACCCCCGGCCGTCGGTATTCTCCCCGGTCAAGGTCCCGTTGCGATTGACGACGGTGTTGACCGCGCCGATCACCTCGGCCGATTTCCCAAGTTTGTCGATGTGGTCGATAACGGAAACCTTGTGGGGAATTGAGCAGTTGAATCCGGCCCAGCCCATCGCCCGAGCACCCCGCACCGCGTCGCCCAGATCTTCGGGCGCGAC
>JAAEOR010001056.1 GCA_024222895.1 Hyphomicrobiales bacterium
ACGAGGTCCTGAGGGGGGAATCGTCTCCTGCTCGGAGATCAAGAATCCGTAGGCGGCGATGCATAGCGTGGCGTGATGGTGGAAGCCGCGCCATCCTCGCCCTTCGAAGTGCCCAAGTCCGACCTCCTGTTTGAGTTCCTGATAGTCGCGCTCGATACGCCAGCGCAGCATGGTAAAGTCGACGAGCCGTCCGAAACTGGTGTCGGCAGGCAGTGTCGAGAGCCAGTATTTGGTCGGCTCCGCCTCGTCTTTTGGCCACTCGATCAATAACCATTCCTGCGACAGACGCTCCGGGATCAGCCGGTTATGACCGACGCCAACGCGCACGCGCGCGAAGCGCGAAGACATCCAATCGGCCGAGCCTTCTCGCCATTGGATCGTGCGCCAGGCTTGCTTGGGCAGACCAAGAGCCACTTCCTTGGCCGAGATCAGATCGGGCTCGTCGCGCCGTCCGGTATTGTTCAACGGTGTACCGCGCCGCCGCGGGACCGAGCTGGAGGGCCACATCAAGGTACCCGGCTGAATGGCCGCCACGTAGGTCACCTCCAGGGCCGTCAGTTCCGTGCGCAGCCGCGAGTCTCGGCCAAAGGCCATGTCCATCAGAGCGACACCACGGGGCAGGCCAGCCTCGCACGCCCAGCGGACCTGCTCTAGCGCGATCTCCGGTTTGGTCTGGAAAGCGATATCCGCAGGCACGTGCGCCCTGTCCCGACGAACCTCATCCTCGGCCCACCTCTTCGGCAG
>JAAEOR010001057.1 GCA_024222895.1 Hyphomicrobiales bacterium
GCCGTGTTACCAAGCCCGGCCTTCGCCTCCGGCCAGTCAACGACCCTGTGGCTGTCCTTGAAAACGTCGATGCCGTCGGCGCCCGGCCCGATCTGCAGGCTGACAATTGTCACACCAGCGACGCCGAAGAGGGGCTCGAAGCTCGCGATCGGAATCGAACGATCGGCATCCGTCGACTGGTTGGGGTTGCCCTGCCATGCCAGCCCGACCTTGAGACCCGGGATACGATCCAGGGCCTGCTTGAGGCTACCGGTCTCGGCGCGATCGCTGTGGAGATAGGGGACGCTTTTCCCGAGGGCCGCTATCTCGGGGATGCCCTGGCCAAGAAGACGGGGCAGGCTCATCAGCGGTGCAACGGCATCGCACTCCGGGATCGGTCCGTCATCGGCAACAAGCCGGTCGCCGAGGCCGAGGGATTGCATCAGCGGCAATAGAGAGCTGTAGCAGGCAAAGGTCACGTCGACGCCCCGGTCGCGAAGATAGGGCGCGTAGCGGGCAAACTGGATCGTGTCGCCGAGACCGTGCTCCGCATAGAGGAGTACGCGCTCGCCAGGCGTGACGGCCCCGGACCAGGGCGGGCGATCCACCGGTGGGGCCCGGCCGAGACGACGGTTCCGGCGGAGCTCGAAGTCCGGCCAGCCTGCTTCCGTTCGGCCGAGAAGCAGCAGCAGATTGGCGCGCGCGAACCGGATGTCGACATCCTCGGGCGCATTCTGAACCGCGCGATCAAGCACATCGAGAGCGGCGTCGAATGATCCTTCCGACTGCAGGACAACCGCGCGGAGGGACGAGGTGTCCGGAGCCGCCCCGAACTGCCGGTTGATCTCGGACAGCAGATCGAGCGCTTGGGCGAACTGGTTGCGCCGCTCCATAAGCGCCGCGAGATTGAGCATCGGCTGCTTCTGTCCCGGCTCGCTTGCCAGGCTTCGACGAAAGGCCGCCTCAGCGGCTTCGAACCGGCCCAGCCGGCTGAGGATCAGGCCGAAACTGTTGTTGATCGCCGGATCGTCCGGCCGGGATTGCAGGGCGCGCTCGACGATCTCGAGCGCCCGGTCGGGCTTGCCGGAGCGGTTGGCAACGATCGCGAGGATGTGCAGAGCGTGGGGGTTCTCCGCGTCCGCCTGCAGAACTTGCCGGCAAAGCTGGACGGCCGGCTCAAGCCTTGATGCGCCGAGGCAGCGCTCTGCCCGGGCAAGGGCGTCGGCGATCGTGAGCCCGGTCGTCACTAGCGCAGCGGCGGGCCGAGGACCCACGCCGTCAGGCTACAGCGAACACCGGAATCGACGGGCGCGACCTGATGGACCATATAGGCCGGAAAGATCGCGCCGCAGCCGATTGTGCGCGGGATCGAGATCGGATCGGGATAGTCGAAGAACTGAAAGTCGCCGCCGATGTACGTGTCGGGATCGCTGAGCTGCACGGTGATGCCGAGCTTGCGGTCGCGATAGCGCGGATTGGCGATATCGTTGTGCCAGCGATGGAAGCCGCCCTGTTCGTACCGTTGGATCTTGAGGGGCGCGTGAATGGTCGTAATGTCGAGCCCCAGCGCCTTGGAGCCTTTGACCAGATGGCCGAGGCGCTGGTAGATCCAGGTGAACTCGTTGGTCAGCGGTATCAGCCGCCGGCTGGCGGTTTTTACGTCCTGCGCGGCGGAAACGTCCTTGTCCTGACCACTGAGGCGCGCCTCTTCCCAGGGGATCGGCAGTTCGAGCAGCTGCTCGCACTCGGCAACGCTGAACAGATCCCGTTTGACAACAGGGCCGCCCGACACTTGGCTGCTGGCCCCGTTCGACCCTCCCGAAGGCTGGCTCATCGAACGCGCTCTCCTGTTGAACCGGTCACGCGGACGATAGGCAATCGATACGATCCGAACAAGCCGGCCACCCTATCCTCAGGCAGCCCTTGGCAGCGTGCTCAATTTGCGGTCGACGAATAGGCCGGGCGGCTGACCGAAAACCGGTTCGACCGCTGATGAAGAGAACAGAGGCCCTGACACATGGTCCTTCTCCGGAGAACCCAGACACCACCAACGCGCCCGGGCGGCTGGCTGGGGCGGCAGGATTCGAACCTGCGCATGACGGGATCAAAACCCGTTGCCTTACCACTTGGCGACGCCCCATCGAGAGCCGGATTCCGGGCGATTGCGGCCCGCGCCCGTATATCCCTATGCAGCCCCCCGTGCAACGCGGCCGGGCGCCCGTGCACTTTTGGTGTTGTGGCGCCTGCCGACCGGTTATACAAGGGCCTCGCCAGAGGCCGGAGTGTAGCGCAGCCTGGTAGCGCACCTCGTTCGGGACGAGGGGGTCGCAGGTTCAAATCCTGCCACTCCGACCAACAAAATCAACGACTTAGAATTTCCTGACCGGGTCACCCCGACAGATACCCCGAAATACGACGCCGCCCTTCTGTTGAATGATCCAGACTTGACCCGGGTCAGAATCCCAAGGACGACGATTTCACGACCATCCTTGTCGCCTGAGTTTCGAACACGATCCGCCGGCGCGGCAGAGTCGCGAGAGGCGAGCCTGTAACCGTCTGCCTGGCGATGGCAGCCTGCAATGCTGCGGCTCTCGTGGCCCGCGCCCTACCGTTTTATCAAAGGCTCTGTATCATACGGCCCTGATACGAACCATCGGAGACGGCAATCATGATTTGTTTCGATCGCATCCTTCTGGTCGGCAGTTTCGCGACCCTGGCTTTCACTTCCACTGCACTGGCCGAGGACTTTCCACCCTGCGATACTTTCACGCTGATGGGGGGCCGCCCGAAGTCACCACCATCGACACCGGGGCGTCGGGCGACAGCATCGGTGACGAACGGATCGGAGAGCGGCAGTTGATGGACGCCGAGGGAACGGTGGTCGGTACATTTCGCTGGGTGTCCCATATTGTCGACGCGGCACCCGGTGCCGGCGAAGACATTGCGATCAATCAAAACATTTACACCCTGCCCAACGGCACACTCCATGGCGATGGCCAGATAACGTTCGACACGCCACTGGATCCGCAAACTCAGCCGCTGAGCCGGAGCGCGATCGCCGTCGTTGGCGGCACCGGTGCCTTTGTGCGCTCCGAGGGCGAAGTCAGAGCAACGTGGGAAGACGGCAAGCCCAGCCGCTATACCTTTGAACTCTATTGCGATTAGAGGCCCTTAGATTCACAAACGAAGTGCAACACCGGTATGCTCCGGAGTTGCAATGGGCAAGCATTATCATCAGTTCGATCTTGATGATCGGATAGAGCTGTCCCGGCTTCATGAAGCCGGGACAGCTCGTCGTGAGATCGCGCGGATCATGGGACGACATCCTTCGACGATCGGTCGCGAACTCAGGCGCAACAGTCTTCCCAAGGCGGGTTACAAACCTGCCGCGGCGGACCACATGGCGTTCACGCGGCGGCGGCGCCAGTCAAGGATCGAGCGCCTGAGCCCGCTCGGTGATCATGTCCGCGACCACCTTGCAATGGGCTGGTCGCCAGAGCAGATCGCCGGCCGGCTCAGGCTGACGGGAGCTGAGCACACGGTCAGCCACGAGTCGATTTACCGCTTCATCTACCGCCGGTCGGTGCGCCGCGAGAAGCTGCACCGCTACCTGGCGCGAGCCAAGGCAAGTCGGGGCCGGCGCTATTTCAAGCGCCGGCGTGAGCCGCTTCCTGGCCGCCGTTCCATCCATCAACGCGGCCAAGACATTGATAACCGTCAGGTCTTCGGTCACTGGGAAGGCGACCTCATGCAATTCCGCACCCAACGTGGAAACCTCCTCACCCTGGTCGAGCGCCAGAGCCGTTTGGTCCTCGCCGCCCCCCTGCCAACCAAAACAGCGGAGAAAACCGCCACCAGCCTTGCCGGCGTCTTCTCCAGCCTGCCAGCCGCGGCCAGACGGTCAATCACATTCGACAACGGCTCAGAGTTCGCAAACCACAACAAGCTTCAGCAGGAACTCGCCATGCAGACCTTCTTCTGTGATCCCCATTCCCCATGGCAGCGCGGATCCATCGAGAACGCAAACGGTGTCCTGCGACGCGACCTGCCCCGAAAAACCGAACTCAACGATTACAGTCACAACGACATCAACGACATCGTATGGGCGATCAACACAACACCACGCAAATGCCTCGGATATCGCTCGCCAGCGGAGGCATTCCTACATCAACTCAGGTGTTGCACTTGAAGTGTGAATCCAGCCCCCGCAGGTCGGCTACCTCGATCGCAAAGACAACCGGCCCCACCCTTGGCGGTGACCCGGACCAGATCACAGTTGCGCTTTGACATGACCGATGACCCTGGCGACCGGGAGGCCGCTCGATCGTGGGCAATCTGGCAGTTGTCGGTCACACCGGCCGCCCGCTACCGGATTCCTTCGACCCTGACGTGGACGGATGCAATGCGCCCGGCGTTCAGCTCCGCAGATGAAACCAACCCCGTACTTCCGAAAGCCGTTCGCGCTGTTCGGTCGGCTCGACCGGGAGCGTGCTTCCGCAACAATCCGGACCTGTGACCTCGATTACTGGTCTGTGATTGCAGTTACTGTGAGTTCCGGGCCCCCGCCTAGAGACCATGCCGACACCAGCCGAGATCGGTCGCATCGAAGATGCGCCGGTTCGAGGGACGGGCATGCATCCGGGTTGCATCGCAGCAACGATCAGCCGGAAAAGAAGGGACTACGGACCATGGCTAACGTTAACGGAGACGGCGGAAACAACGTCCTGGAGGGAACGAACCAGTTCGACATCATCAACGGATTCGCTGGCAACGACACGCTGATTGGCAAAAAAGGTGCCGATTCGCTGTTCGGCGGCGCCGACCACGACACGATTATCGGTGGCCGTGGCGCCGACTACATCGACGGCGGCACGGGCATCGATACGGCCAGCTACAAGGATTCCCACGCCGGCGTTACCGTGGACCTCTCATTCGGCAACGGCAGCGGCGGTACAGCCAAGGGTGACACCTGGGTCGATGTAGAAAACTTCACCGGGTCGGAATTCGACGACAAGCTGACCGGCGACAACGGCATCAACACCCTGAAGGGCGGAAAAGGCGACGACAAGCTCAGGGGGAAAGAGAACGGAGACTTCCTCCTTGGCGGCAAGGGCAAGGACAATCTTGGCGGCGGCGACGGCGGCGACGAGTTGTCAGGCGGAAAAGGCAACGACGTTCACAAGGGTGGCCTGGGCGCCGATCAGTTCATTTTTGATACCAAGCTCAATGCCGACAAGAACGTCGACAAGATCAAGGACTTCGTCGTCAATGTCGACAAGATTGTCGTCGATAACGATATCTTCAAGAAACTCAGTGCGTCGGTCGACAACAATGAATTCCGCATCGGCAAGAACGCCAAGGACGACGATGACTACCTGCTCTATCACAAGAAGACTGGCAAACTTTATTACGACAAGAACGGCGACGATGCCGGCGGCAAGACGTTGTTCGCCAAACTCGACGACGGGCTGTCCATGTCGGCGTTCGACTTCGACATCACCTGAAAGATGGCGGCGCCCTAACGCCCGGCCGGTTTGCAAAACGCGACCTGACCGGTCGGGGATGAAACCAAGCCTTTTGCCGGCTGGAGCGCTCTTGCGGGCTAGTGGGCGCCGCCGAAACGGCCGATGCGGACGCCGTAATGAACGGCAACGCCGTAATCGGGGTCATCGTCGGAGTCGACCATCAGTTGACCGGCGCGGGCAAGCAGCGTGTGGCAGTCGCGGGACAGATGCCGCAATTCCAGCCTTGTGCGATTGGCCAGATACCGGGCGGCCAATGCCTCGATCGCCTGCAGCGCCGACTGGTCTGCGACGCGCGACTTCATGAAATCAACGACCACCACTTCCGGGTCTGACTTGGCGTCGAAAAGCTCCAGAAACCCCTCGGCGGAGCCGAAGAACGGCGGGCCCTCGACCCGATAGACCCTGACCCCGTCTTCACCATCCTCGATCGTCGCGCGGATGCGCGTTGCATTGCTCCACGCATAGGCGAGGGCCGAGATGATGACGCCGGCGACGACCGCGATCGCAAGGTCTGTCAGCACGGTGATGATGGTGACCAGGATGATGACCGCCGCATCGATACGCGGCACCCGGGCGATAATGGAAAAGCTCTTCCATGCAAAGGTCCCGATCACCACCATGAACATCACGCCGATCAATGCCGCCAACGGAATCTGCTCGATCAGTGCGGAAGCAAACGTGACAAAGCTGAGCAGCAGCACGGCGGCCGTGACGCCGGAGAGCCTGGTGCGCGCCCCGATTCCACATTGATCATCGACTGGCCAATCATCGCGCAACCGCCCATGCCGCCGAAGAAGCCGGTGACGATATTCGCGCCGCCCTGGGCCATGCATTCCTGCGATGCGCCGCCTCTGGTCCCGGTCTTCTCGCCGACGAGGTTGAGGGTCAGCAAGCTTTCGATCAGGCCGATGGCTGCGAATATCAATGCGTAGGGAAAGATGATCCGCAGCGTTTCGTGGGTCCTCGGCACCGACGGGATCGAAAACTCCGGCAGGCCGCCACTGATCGAGGCCATGTCGCCGACCCGGGGCACCGGAATGTCGAAAACGATCACGACGCTGGCGACGACCAGAATGGCGGCGAGCGGCGTCGGGACAACTTTCGTCAGCTTCGTCAAATGGACATACGCTGGAAAGCCTCTGACAATCTAATATCAGCGTCAGAACTTCTGCTGAGATGATCTAGCACTACAGTTGCGGGCGACGGGACCAAGGGTGAGAGGCTCCACGACTGGGCGTATCTCGACTTGGCCGATCTCGACGCTGGCCAGTACAACAACGCTCTTACCGGCTTGTGGACGCGCGGCCTGCTGATCCGCCGAAACATCGCCGACGGCGATCTCGCCTACTTCTCAACATGGTGTCCAGCCGGGACGCCCATCGAAACGC
>JAAEOR010001058.1 GCA_024222895.1 Hyphomicrobiales bacterium
AAAGGGAGAGCTCCGGCAAACTGCTCGCGGATCTTGTCTTTGGGAGCATTCATGGTCTCGGCGAGCAGTTCGAGGCCATGCCCGACGATCGAGTCGTCGTTGAAGGTCACGTCCGCTTCGTCCAGGGCGACTTCGGGGAGGACCGACAGGTCGAGTTCTCCCCCGTCGAAGGCCGACAAGGGAACACCGGACAGGGCAAAGTTAAAGACCAGACTGCCCATATCCTTGAAGTTGAGAGCGAAATCCCGGACGGAGAACGTGTTGTTCTTCCAGCCAGCCCGGATCGACATGCCGAAGTTGATCTCTTCGTATCCGAAACGCCCCAACAGCCCGCGGGCCTGCGCGTCCTGTATGGCCGAGACCGGGATCACGAGATCGACAAGATCAAGGCTCGTGGTCGTCGGTACCATCCCGACAAAGTCGGTCGTGTCACCCCGGAAACGGCCAAGGCTCAGGTTCTCGATATCCGGCGTCTGGAGCTGGAAGTCGATGATTTCCGCGAAACCGACGACCGGAACGACCTGCTCCGGATCAGGCTCACCACCCTTGTCGATTGTCGCGATCAATTTCTTCAGGCCTTCGATTCCGCCAAAGATCATGTTGCCGATCGAGAACCGGCCAACCCGCGTGGCAAACTGACCGCGCAGCGCCATCTCAAAACCTTCGAGGGAAAACTCGCGCAGACCCTCGATCGACAGATCACTGATGGTAAAATCGCCGATGGCAAGGCGATCGATACCGGGCGCGTCCACGCGGACGCCCGCAATGTTGAAGGTGCCGATCGACCAGGCCGCCAACAGATTTGGGACCGCCTGCGTTGCAAGCCGTTCCATCCGCCAATCGGGCATGTCGGGATTGAGCGTCACGGCATCGAGGAACTCAGTGAAGTTCTCCGGCGGCTGGCGGACACTGAGATCCTTGGCCTCGATCAGGTCGATGAATACCCGCGCGCCTGGTGCGTCGACCACAATGTCGCTATAGGCGACATAGGCGAGGGCGCTTCGCCAGATCATGTCGCCACGGCCGTCGGTATAGGAGTCCGGATCGTAGACATGGACGAATGCGCCCAGATCCGTGTCCCGCCCCTCCATCGCCCCGATTCTGATAGTCATCAACTGCTGCTCGATCGGCGCTTCCATACGCGCGGCGTCGACCTGCATCAGCTTCAGGAAACCGTCGGAGAATCCCTCCAATCGTAGTTGCTCATAGGCAATCCGGCTTTCGACCTCTTCGAATGTCTGAATGATGTCGATTTCGGCCGCGAAGGCACTCGAGAAGCCAATCTTGAGTGCCTCCCGGTAGAGCTTCATGATCGAGGCGATCGGCTGGTCCGGCGCAAAGACGACCGGGTCGAGCACCGGGACCGAAAGATCCTCGATCACAATGTCGGTGAGAGCGACTGTCGAGAATCCGGCGGTAACCGTGCCGCCGTCGGCACGGAGTGTCTCGACGGAAACGGTTCCATCCGGTCCTTCACGATAGCCAACGACCGTGATCGTCTCGAAGGTTACGTCCGTTCCGGGTTCCTCGGAACGGACGAACAACCCGTTGATCGTCGCCGTGTCCGAAGCAGCGTTGTAGGAAAGGCTGGTGAAGCGGGCCGACCACTCGGGTGTCGCGTCAAGGTCGGACACCATGGCGCGGAGCGCGTTGGAAACCGTCTCCTGGGAAACGGCAGCAGCGGGGAACAGGAAAATTGCACTCGCGAAGGCGAGGCAGGCGCGCATGGTCATCAGATCGATGCTCCGAGTTTTCTTGTTGCCGCCCCTCAGAGACTCGAATGCCCCGGCGGCTGTGGGCCGCCGGGGCGATAGGTTAGTTGTTGGCGCTGATGTCTGCTGCCAGCGTATCCACCAGCGTTTGTGGAGCGGACATGGCAGCGCCGCCAATATCCATGAACTTCACCGGGGCCGGCGGCGTCAAGGTGAGTGTGATTGACTTGGGGTCCTTCAGGAAAGTATCGGCCGCGGCTGCAACTTTTTCCTGAAATGCCGGATTGCCAAGGACATTGAGCATGAACGGCAGCCCACCGGTTATCTGGGCGACGAAGTCCTCCCTGGGCATACCCATCTGTTGTGCCTGCATGTCGAGCACGCGCTCCACAACGCCGGCGTTGTCAAAACGGATCGTCAGGTTGTCCAGCAGCCCGTCCGCGGCGGCCTGATCCGGCCGGCCGGTGTCAGCGATCTTACCCGGAGACACACCGATGATCTTCCCGGCAAGGTTGAGCGTGCCAACGTCCGCGGCATCGAGCGTGAAATTGCGCAACGTGAAGATATCGCCGTCGGTCTCATAAGCCCCGGCCATGTCGAGATCGACGATGAAACCGCTGCCATAGCCCAGCTGTCCGAGAACAGCTGCCATTTCGGGTTCCTGGCCGATGATCTCCGCCGCCAGACCGATGTCAGCGATCTTCACGTCGAAATCGCGCGGGTTGCCTTCGTCGTCGATATCGACGACCGCGTTGACCGATTCGATCGTCAGTGGCACCGGAAGATCGTCTCCTTCGATACTCAATCCCGCCAACTCCATGGCGGAAAACGGGCTCATCCGCGTCTTGGCCTTGATCTCATCCGCCGAGGGGACGGTTGGGTTGCTGACGGACGCTGCCTGCCAGGAAACCACGCTGTCGTTATCGACAACCTTACCGTCGTCGAATGTCACGTCGTCAGCTGTGAATCCTCCCTGATCGCGCATCTCCGCGCCGGTAATGACGATCGCCGGCGCGCTGAGGACGGAACCGTCCTTGTTGGTGGCGGAGAAGCCGGCAACTGTGATCGCATCGCCCGAGGCCGAGGCTGACTCGTACTTCGCCTGGCTATCGCCGTTCGCCTGCATCGCTGCCACGATTGCATCGGCGACCTCGGTTGCGTCCGCTGCAAAGGCCTGACCGGCACCGAGGGTGAGGTAAAGTGCGGCGCTGCCGAGCGCTGCGGATCGAAGTCGAGGGGACATAGGCTTCTCCTGATGCTGAACATGGAAC
>JAAEOR010001059.1 GCA_024222895.1 Hyphomicrobiales bacterium
AAAGCGGTGCATCGAGCCGAAACCTCTTGTTCTGACCATGTCGTACATGCCGGCCCTCTTCTATCACACTCCATGCGGTCTGGATTGCACTGTCGGGGGTGCAGATACGGTGTCGGGGGGCGACAAGCGCATGAGATCATGTGGTTGAGGCGCCTGGCGCCGCAGACACCCGCCCAAATGCACCCCTTCGGGCAGATCACATCGGGTGTGAGAGGAGCGGGCTGGCGCCTGGGTCATCGCCGTGGGAACACACTATTGTGACTAAACGGGTTCCCGAAGCTCGATTTCTTTCGCTCGCGGCAAGGACTGCCAAGGCATTGTTGCGGCCTTGCCGGCTCAGTCGTTACGTGCCTCCCGTTGCCGCCAACTTTTGTCGCAGAAACCGCAGAGCCTCCCGCTCGCCATCCAGACGGGCACTCAATTCGCCGCCCGGCCAGCCAAAATCAGCATCTTCATGTTCGATCGCGACGGGGCCGTCGAAGCCATGGGATCGGGCCTTGTCGATAAAGGCTGGCCAATCGATCACGCCGCGCCCGGGCAGGGCATAGCGCCACCAGCCCCGGCCGTGGTAGCCGACCTGCTGCAGAGCCGCCGCGTCGATGACGGTGTCCTTGGCATGAAGCATCTTCACGCGGTCCGCAATCTCATCATAGGCCTTCAGGTGGTCGACGCCCAGGCGGACAAAGTGCGACGGGTCGAACTCGATCCCGAAACGCGGATCGGGGACGAGCCTGAAGAGCTTTTGCAGGCCGGCCGGAGTGGTTCCGATGAAACGGTTATCGGGCCCCGGCCAGTTCTCCAGCGCAACGTGCACACCGAACTCGGCGGACTCGTCGAGAAGCCCGTTCGCGAACACCGAAAAGTCCTCGTAGTTTTCGTCCTCCGACATGTTCGGATCGAAACCCGGAAAAAGGATCAGGAGCGGGACGCCGGCAGCCGCGACGGCCTCCAGGTAGGCCGCCACGGTGGCCCGCAGCGACTGGCGTTTCAGATGATCGACGTCGAGCAGGTTCCCGACCACGGCAATCGAGGAGATCTGCAGTCCCAGTTCGTTGGCATCGCGAACCACCTGCGCAAGGCGGTCAGGCTCGCCCACATGACGCATGGCGTCGAGTTCGACCGCATCGAATCCCGCTTCGGCGGCAAAGGACAGGACTTCGCTGATCGGGCGGTCGTTGAGGGTTGAGCTAAAGAAACCAAGTTGCATGGGTCGTGACTCCGGCTTGGGTGATCAGGCTGTTGATTGCGTTTGTGTACCAAATGCGGCCTGCCCGAATCGGCCTCCGGGACGGATCCACCTGGACTCAGAACCGGACAAATCCCTCAATCCCGCAAGCGACAGCCACCGTAACGGGTTTCATTGAGGCGGCCAACGGTTCACGATATGGTCACGATCGATGGCCGATTCCGAAACACCGATACCCCTGACGATTGTCTTTCTCGATCGCGAGACATTGCCGCCGCAAACCCGATTGCGGCCGCCGGATTTTCCCCATCGGATGATCGCGCATCAACGCAGTGGGCCGCACGAAGTCGCCGACCGGATTGCCGACGCTGATATTGTCATTTCGAACAAGGTGCCGATCCGTGCCGCGGCCATCGCCGCGGCTCGGCGGTTACGGTTCATCGCAATCGCTGCAACCGGGACCGATATGGTCGATCTTGACGCCTGTGCCGAGCGCGGCATCGTGGTATCCAACGTCCGCAATTATGCCGGTGTAACCGTACCCGAGCACACGTTCGCGCTTATTTTCGCGCTGCGGCGCAGTCTGTTTGCCTATCATGACTCTGTTCGGCGGGGCCGATGGCAGACTGCAAGCCAGTTTTGTTTCCTCGATCATCCGATCGAGGACCTTGCCGGCTCCACGATCGGAATCGTCGGCGGCGGTTCGCTCGGCAATGCCGTCGGCAGCCTGGCGCGGGCGCTGGGAATGAACGTTCTTGTCGCCGGGCGCAAGGGCGCCCCGGCAGAGTCCGACCGCACGCCGTTCGAAGACGTGCTCCGCCAAAGCGACGTCATAAGCCTGCATGTGCCGCTGACACCGGAAACCACGGGTTTGATCGGCGCGCCCGAGTTTGCCCTGATGGACCGGAAGCCAATTCTGATCAATACGGCCCGTGGTGGCCTCGTGGACGAAGTCGCTCTTGATGCCGCGCTTGCCGAGGGCCGGATCTCCGGTGCCGGATTCGATGTCGCCAGCGTCGAGCCGCCGGCAGCCGACCACCCGCTGATGGGCCTGAGCAAATATCCGAACTTCATTCTGACTCCGCATGTTGCCTGGGCGAGCCGCGGTGGGATACAGGCGCTGGCCGATCAGACGATCGACAATATCGAGGCTTTTCAGAGGGGGGGCGCGCGAAATGTCGTCACGGGTTAGGCGGCGCGCTTGCCCCATCCGCATCGCCCCGGAACCGGAGACGAAGAGGTCGCGGCAATGCCGTCGGTCGAAGCCACTGCGGCAAATCAGTCAGCCTGGCCGATCTGGATTTGAGGTTGGAGCTCGATATACAACTTGCGTGAGGCAGCCGGTTGCGCCAAGTCGATTTGTATCACCACCATCGTCGCGGCCGCTGCCGCGTCGATAACAATGGGGACAATATTGGAAGCATTCAACACGCGCGGGATTCTCGCGAGAATACCATTGTTCGCAGAATGCCTGGACTCGCGCCAACTCGATCACCTGGCGAGCCAATGCCATCCGGCTGTCTACCCGGGCGGGGCCGTCATAATGGCCGAGGGTGACTTTGGAGACGCGATGTATGTGATCGTGGATGGCGCGGTTTCGGTTTCGTTTCGCGATCGGCATGGAGGCGAGCGTCGCGTGACCGATCTCAAGGCCGGGGATATTGTCGGTGAGATGTCGCTCTTGACCGGGATGCGAAGAACAGCAACG
>JAAEOR010001060.1 GCA_024222895.1 Hyphomicrobiales bacterium
GATCGCGAACCTGCTGACAATCATCACGGTTCTCGTCATGTTGCGCTACATGTACCTGATTGCCCGTCGGACCCTGAATGTCGGGCCGGGTGGTGCGGTCGGCATTGTCGTGCTTGACTTTGCCATCAGCCTGACGATCGCCCTTGTGCTTGCATCCCTTTTGGCAACCGGTTCGGTTTAGCCGGCTCTTTATCCTGCTTGATTGTGACGGAAGAGTCTCGAGGATAGTGGAGTGCCGCCAGAGGGCGTTGAATTGATGTCGATTGCAGCTGCCTTGTTGACCGTCGTGGTTCCTGTTCACGATACCGAAGACTATCTCGAGGAATGTATCGGATCCATTCTGGAACAGCCGATCGACAACCTTGAGATCATCGCCGTCGACGACGCATCAACCGACGGCAGCCCGGATATTCTGTCGAGGTTGGCGGCCGCAGATGAGCGCCTGCGCGTCCTGACGATGAAGACAAATGTCGGTCCGGGCCTGGCCCGGAATGCCGGACTTGCCGGAGCACGCAGTACCTACGTGGCCTTTCTCGACAGCGACGACTTCTATCTGCCCGGGGCACTGGCGCGGTTGCTCGCAATAGCGCGCAGCGATCGCGTCGACTTCGCCGCGGGTTCGGCGCAGTCCTATTTGGAATCAAGTAGTGGAGAGATTTACACAGCCAAAAATCTTACTAGAAAAAACCTAGTTGATGCACGTTCGGCTTCGATAGAAGAATGTCCAGAGATAATTTATGTTCAGCATTCTTGCCAATGTGTTTTCAATCGCGACTTCCTGGCGAAGAACGATCTGCAGTTCAGGCGAAGTTATCACGAGGACAACGATTTCATTACCGAATGTATTTTTGCGGCGAGCGTTATTTCTGTGATGTCGGGCCTGACTCTGTACAACCATCGAAAACGAAACCTGTGGCGAGGGACGCCACCGTCGATAACGCAACAGGGGCAAGTCGGCGAACGCTTGTGGCTGAAGCTAGATAACCGGCGCAACAGCCTGAATGCCTTTCGCAGGAGCCCCAGGCCCTCGGGGCCAAAGAAGCGAAGGTCGATCGAGCAGTTTTTCGTTTGTCGCGATCTGACCCACTTTGCCCGCGGCGTTCTACCGGTCGTCGCACGCGACCTCACAAGGGCGGATCGCAGTAAATACTATGGCCAGCTCGCGGAGCTGTATCGTCCAAGTACCCGGATTGTCCGTTGCCGGCCTCATCGCCGTAAAGCCCGCCGTCGCTACTCGGTCGACGCCGACGTGGCGCTGATATTCGAGCTGTTGATGGATCGGAGACATGCGGAATTGGACGCGCTGCTCGCCGATGAGCCGATCAACGAAGAAACGATCAACGCGCTGCTTCATGACGGAGCTCCCACTTTAGCTGCGGATTTGTTCCGCGATCTGAAGGAAGGAACGAGCCGCCTGGTCAGACACCTTGACACGGCACAGCTCCCGGTAATCCCGGAGCATGTTGCGAGGGTCGTTCTTCACATTGGGATGCGGAAGACCGGGAGCACATACCTTCAGAACGTGCTGGAGCAAAACCGGACGACGCTGGCTGGCCGCGGTGTCCTGTTTCCTGCTTTCGGCATGCGGCGACGGAGCCATGCACGCCCTCTGAGAACCGCGGGACACGATGCGCTTGTGGACGCGATCAGCTCCGGCAATCTCGGTCGAGTAGCCGGATTTCGGGATGAGATCGCTGCCGCGGCCGAATGCGACCGGGTCATCCTGTCGTGTGAGCGCCTTTCCCTTCTCGGCACGGAAAGGGACCTCGCCACCCTGCAGGCGATGCTCGGAAACACCGAGCAAAGGATCGTCCTGGTGCTGCGTCGCCAGGACATCTGGGCGGAGGCCTGCTATCGGGAAATGGTCACGAACGGCTATGGGCGCACGACAGCCGGCATCGAGGAATATGCGCACGATCTCGCGGAGCAGGGCGTTCTCGACTACCGTCGGCTTGTCGAAATGTGGGCCCGGGCGTTTGGTCGTAAAGACCTCACTATTCGCACGTTGGACGACATCGGCGTTGACCCGCTGGGCTTCGTCCGCGAGGTCGTCGGCCTGGCCGGTGCTGCGGACAATGGCGATCTGGTTGAGCCGGATATCAGTGGCGCCAATCGGTTTGAATTGGGCCGCGACGACCTGGAGGTCATCCGCCTTTTCAATGGACTGCCATTCTATAATCGTCGCCACTATTTCGAATTTGTTGACGCCTATCATGGCTGGCGCGCCAGCGAGGCCGAGCCTGCCAACCGCTTCCGTCTGATGGCGTTCGAGACAAGGCGCCTGCTGGTGGACCGCTATCGCGAAGGCAACGCCTGGATCGCGCGAGAGTTTTTCGGGCGCGATAGCGATCTCTTCGAGATGGAGATTGTCGATGACAGTATCGAGGCGCCGGACATTCCGCTCGAGAAGCTTCGCTTTGCGTTTTCCTTCTATGCCAATACCGGCGATCGCCATGCCAAGGCCGGCACGCGCAACCTGGTGCATGGGGGTTGGCTCGACGACATCGTTCGCCGTGCGGAATCAAAGCGGCGCAAGCGATGGCCACATTCGCCGGGGACCGCCGGTAGCGGAGATGGACCAAGATCCAGAATGCCTTGAAATATGCCGAGAGACCCTCGGTATGAGGCACGGCCGACAGAAAGACCTACCGCTCGAACGGGTTGATCCCTGCGCAGTGTCGTTGGCATCAGTAGTCGACTGCAACCAGGTACAGTCCGCAAGCCGGGGCGACAGCGCCGGCGCGACGCCGATCGCGGGCCGCGAGCGCCGCGCCCACCGCATCGACGGGCCAGCCACCGTCGCCCACTTTCTTGAGAGCACCCACCATCGAGCGGACCTGAGAATGCAGGAACGAGCGGGCAGATACTGCGACCTCGATCACGTCGCCCCGACGGTCGACATCGAGCCGATCGAGTGTCCGGATCGGCGATTTCGCCTGGCATTGGGCGTTGCGAAAAGTCGTGAAATCATGCTGACCCACCAGCGCCTGGGCGGCTTGGTGCATGGCAGCTGCATCCAGTCGCCGCGGCACCCACCAGACACGATGTCGCTCAAGCGCCGGCGGCGCCCGTCGATCGGTGATGCGATAAAGGTAGTGGCGGCGCGTTGCCGAAAACCGCGCGTCAAAGGTATCCGTCACCGCGTCGGCGGAAAGTATGGCGATTGGTTCCTCACGAAGATGCGCATTGAGCGCATCGCGCACGGTGTCAGCGGGCCAGCTCCGGGTCAGGTCCAGATGCGCGACCTGTCCGAGGGCATGCACACCGGAATCCGTTCGCCCTGCACCTTTGACGGCAGCCTGTTCTCCGGCAAACCGCTTCACCGCTTCCTCGATCGCCTGTTGAATGGCGCATCCGTTGGTCTGGCGCTGCCAGCCGACAAACGATCCGCCGTCATATTCGATCGTGAGCTTGTAGCGTGGCATGGCGAAGACGATTTCGGTGTGATGCGCTGGTTGGCAGTCCCCGGGGGACGATCTTGTACCAAGGACCCTTTGGTATTAGGCCATGGAATCGAAGAGTAGTTCACAGATCATGATCAGGCGCGCCCTTTTCCTCCGACTGTCCATTGCCGCGTCGTTTCTGTTGATCGGCACTCTGACGTCGGTTGCCGACTGCAAGGACGCACTGGCGCCGGGGCAAGCCTACAAGACGTACCAGACCATTCTCAA
>JAAEOR010001061.1 GCA_024222895.1 Hyphomicrobiales bacterium
ATCACAATCTGCAGCTTGTCCTTGCGACCGTCGCGGCTGTAACCAAACCGGGCAAGCGGGCAGCAGCGACCCTCCAGCCACGTCGAGGTCACGTCGTACAGCACCAGTGTGCCACCCGAAAGGTGGCGGCGCGCCAGTCCCGCCTCGATCCGGGGCTGCGCCGCGCCCCCAGCCAGTCCAGCGTTGCATAGACATCATTCACCCCCACCTTGCCGAGCTCGAGATGCTGACCGAGGGAATGGCTCGCGGTCTCCGCGTCGAGACCGCGCGCCGTCGCCAGCTTCGCCGCCGGCTCGATGACCCGCGCCACGATCAGGGCCTCCGCCAGCCGCTGACGGCGCGCCGCGGCGCGCGGCAGCAGCCGGTCGAGGCCGATCCGCCGCACCGTCCCAAGCACCGCCTGCACGTGCCCATCCGGCCGCGCCTGCACGATCTCCAGACCTTGATTGTCAGTACCGGTGTAATTCTCCCCGTTAGTGCCGATTGAAAATTCCCCATCCGTAAGCGGGTCTGTCGATTTCCCGGACCTCCAATATCCGGGAGATTGGCAGGACCGCGAGAAGCTGGCCTTGTGCTTCGGACAACGGAGCAGGGGCAGGCCATTGATAAAACTTAGGGAGATTGTTGTGATCCATGATTTGAAGCGACAGGGGTTGAGCCTGACCGCGATTGCGCGCCAGACTGGGCTCGATCGCAAGACGGTGCGGAAATACCTTGACCAGGGGCTGGAAGCGCCGGTCTACGGGCCGAGGCCGCCACGGCCGCGGCGGCTGGCGGCCTATGAAGATTACCTGCGCGAGCGGATCTCCAGCTTTCCGGAGCTGTCCGGCAAACGGTTGCTGCGTGAGATCATGGCGCGTGGTTACAAGGGCGGGTACACCGCGGTCACGGACTTCCTGCGCGATGTGCGCCCGCCTCAACGGGCTGTCTTTGAGCGCCGGTTCGAGACCCCGGCGGGCAAGCAGGCACAGGTCGATTTTGCCGAGTTCAAGGTTGGCTTCGATGATGAGCCCGGGGTCACACGCAAGGTCTGGTTATTCTCGATGGTGCTTGGTCACAGCCGCTGGCTGTGGGGCCGGTTCTGCGCCGGCCAGGACCTGCAGACGGTTCTGCGCTGTCACATCACCGCCTTCGGTGCC
>JAAEOR010001062.1 GCA_024222895.1 Hyphomicrobiales bacterium
ACGCACCCCGCGTCACCCGGCGGGTGAAGGCAGAACGCCCCCTTTGCGGGTTGATTTCGACCGCCGCTTGAAGCTGGAATTTCACGGTTCCAAGATCACCTCTGACGCTGGGTTTCTCGCCTATCGAGAGCTTGATGATGCGCTTGGCCTGACAGAGGCTGCTGGGGATATTTTCCACGACAGCCGTACCGGCAAGAACGGGTGGCACGGCATGACTGGGCAGTTTCGCCAGTCAGTGTTTGGACGTCTTGGCGGTTACGAAGATGTGAACGACGCCGACCGTCTGGGTCATGATCTAGCCATGAGTTGGATTGTTGGAGGCAGGGCGATCGAAAGACAGGCCGCTTCTACCAGCCAGATGGGACGATTCGAGACGGAGCACCTGGCCAGCGACGAGAACTTTGCCGCATTGAGCGAGCTTTGCGGGCAATGGATCGACCGTGTGCATGACCGCCGTCCGCCAAAGATGATCATTCTCGACATCGACTCAAGCGTCAGCCCGACCCATGGCGAGCAAGAGGGCACGGCCTACAACGGCCACTTCGGCTGCACCTGCTACCATCCGCTGTTCCTGTTCAACCAGTTTGGCGATCTGGAGCGGTGTTCCCTGCGCCCCGGCAACGTCCATAGCGCTGACGGTTGGCGTGAAGTTCTGGTACCTGTCGTTGAGCGATACCGTGAACGGAACCTGCGCCGCTACTTCCGAGGGGACGCCGCCTTTGCCGCACCGGACATCTATGAGTTTCTGGAAGCCGAGGGTTTCCTCTACGCCATCCGCCTCAAAGCGAACAAGGTTCTCCAGGAATGCATCGCCCATCTG
>JAAEOR010001063.1 GCA_024222895.1 Hyphomicrobiales bacterium
CCTGCCCAACCGTAACGGCTTCAACGGCGCCTTCATCAGCATGGCGATCCAGGCCGGCATGACCTCGGCGATTACCAATCCACTGCACGCCGAGGTGGTTGCCGCCAGCATGGGCGCGGATGTCATGCTTGGCAAAGATCCCGATTGCTCGCGCTGGATCCGCCAATTTCGCGAACCGGTGCCCGAAGGGGTCGGTGCCGGTCGCGGTACCGGTCGTCGCGCCGGCCGTAGGCGCAGGCCGGCGGCATAAGTCGCGTCGCGAGCTGGAATCAAGAGCGCGTGGAAGAAGAAGTCAGCGTACTATTCATGCCGTCTGGCCTGCGCGGCCAGGTGCCGGTCGGTACCACCGTTCTGCAGGCGGCGCAGCGTCTCGGCGTCGACCTCGAATCGATTTGCGGTGGCCAGGGCAAGTGCCGCAAGTGCCAGGTATTGCCGCAGGAAGGTGAATTCTCCAAGCATGGGATTAGCTCACGCGCCGATCATCTTTCCGGGCTGACCGAAACCGAATTGCACCACCAGTCGCGCAAGCGCCTCAAGGATGGCCGCAGGCTCGGCTGTAACGCACGTATCCTCGGCGACCTGGTGGTCGACGTACCCGAGGAAAGCCAG
>JAAEOR010001064.1 GCA_024222895.1 Hyphomicrobiales bacterium
CTGTCTACGCCAACCGGGCGCGATTGAAATCCGGGGTTGGGCGCGAGGCGATGCGAAGACGCGGCGAAATGGTCGAGCGCAGCTTCGCTCATGTCCTCGATCGTGGCGGCATGCGACGCACTTGGCTGCGCGGTCGCCAGAACGTCCACAAACGCTACCTGATCCACGTCGCCGGGTTCAATCTCAGCATTCTGATGCGCGCGCTCTTCGGGCAAGGGACACCCAGAGGAGCTGCAAGCGCGGCTATGCTTGCGATGCTTTGATATCACGCGGCTGCGGTTTCAGCATGCCAAGTCTTCATTGCTTCGCCGCGAAACTGGCGAAGTGTATTTCGAGAAATCAGATGGCGTTGGACGTAGAAGGCGACATGGTTACCGGACATGGCGAGGCGTTACCCAGCCGAATGGTGAAGACGGCGCTCGGCTCTGGCTTCGCGCTCGTATTCCTTGATGTTTTCACGTAGCTTTTGTTCGACGAAATCCAAATGGCGATTGGCGGTGGTGCGGGCTGCATCCGCATCGCCTGCGGCGACAGCCGCGAAGATTTCGCGATGCTGATCCTTGAGGGGCGTATGGTGTACTTCCTTGTGCCGCAAGCGATCAATGTTGAAGGATATGTCTGCCCTTAGCAGGCCGATCATGCTCCGTATGACGTGGGTCAGTGCCATATTGTGCGAGGCATCGGCAAGCGCCAGATGAAACTCCACATCCGCCTCCACCTCGCGCCCGGCATCGACTTCGGCCGCCGTGTAGGCATCCTCAAGATCCTTGAAGCGCCGTTCGATCAGTTCGAGATCGGCGTCGGTCCGCCGCTGGGCTGCAAAGCCAGTGGCTGCTACCTCGAGAATCCGGCGCATCTCAAGAACGTCGAACTTCGCGCTTTCACGTTTGCGCATCAATTCGATCAGCGGATCGACCATGGTCGGACTGGCGATTCCGCGCACGAAAGTTCCGCCGCCGCGCCGCGATTCAAGAAGCCCCCGCGCTTCCAGGATGATGATCGCCTCGCGCAGTGAGGGCCGCGAAACATCCAGTTCCTCCGCCAACTCCCGCTCCGGCGGCAGTTTTTCGCCCGGTTTCAGCACGCCCTCGAGAACCAGATCTTCCAGTTGGGAGACGATGGAATCAGAGATTTTGGAAACCTTGACGCGGTGAAACTTGGGCATCGTCGACAAACGTCCGTTCTTGGTTAGGTTATCAGACCTTTTGTCCAGTAGGACTCCATATATATCGTACCGCCAAAAAAAACCAACAAATTATTATATTTGAATTAGCCTTAGCCCTTGACTCAAATTTTGGAATATTTCATCTTCGGGTCGATTGGTCAGACCAATGAAATGTAATGTGGTCCGACCAATCATTTTTGTGTTGGAGGCCAAAACACCCTCGCGAGGCGATGCGTAACGATCCGGACGATCGAATGCGACGTTGTATCAAGCCAGGGTCGCGTGCCCCAGCATTGTTCGAATTCTTTGTTTCAAGCATGAAGGAGACAACGATGTATCGTGTGAAAGCTGCCGCACTCGTAGCGGCGACGCTGATTTCAGGTGCGGCCCTTGTCACGGCCGTGGGAGAGGCCCGGGCCGAGAGCCTGCGTTGGAAAATGCCGGTAGCCTTTTCCACAAATCTTCCCGGTCTCGGCTCGCCCGCGGCCTGGGTCGCTGATCAACTGAACGTGGCCAGCGACGGCTCGATCAAGGTCAAGGTCTTCGAGCCCAACAAGCTGGTCCCACCCTTCGAGATCCTACAGTCGGTGTCCGACGGCAAGGTCAGCGCCGGCTATACCTGGATCGGCTATGACCAGGGTAAGATCCCGGCCGTGCCTTTGTTCGCCGCGGTTCCCTTCGGCTTGAAGCCCTGGGCCTTTGCCGGCTGGTACCTCTACGGCGGCGGGCACGACATGCTGCAGGAAGTCTATGCCAACAAGGGCTTCAAGATTCACGCCCGGCTCTGCGGCATCATCGGCCCGGAGACGGCCGGCTGGTACAAAGAGCCGATCAAGAGCCTGGACGACTACAACGGCATGAAAATCCGTTTTGCCGGTTTGGGCGGCAAGGTGCTCGCAAAACTGGGCGCATCGGTAACCATGATGCCGGGCGGCGAGCTTTTCCAGGCCCTGGAGAAGGGTACGATCGATGCGACCGAATTCTCGATGCCGGCCATCGACGAGATCCTCGGCTTTAACCAGATCGTCAAGAACAACCTCTTCCCCGGTTGGCATCAGCCTTTTACGGCCCAGTACATGCTGATCAACGCCGACCAGTGGGCCGCGGCCTCGCCGGCACAAAAGGCGCTGGTCGAGTCGGTCTGCACGGCCGCCGTGATGCGCGGGCTCGCCGAGGGCGAATACAAAAACGGTGCCGTTCTGGCCAAGTTGGAGAAAGAGGGTATCAACATCGGCCAAATTCCCATGGATATCCTGAAGCAACTGAAGGTGATCACTGAGGAAGTCCTGGTCGAACAATCGGCGGCGGACGCCGATTTCAAGCGGGTCCTCGATTCCCAGCAAGCCTTCCAAAAGGACTACGTCTATTGGGATGAACGCGCCTACCTGCCAACCGAGCTTATGAAGTAGAGCGGCCTGCCGGTATGGATCACATTGCTGGCGCCGCGTCGGGACCTGCTCTCGGCAACGTCGAGTGAAACCCCGGGGCGCCAGGAATGTAGAGTGAATACTCCACCGCCTGAAAGGCGGTGGCTTCAGGTTACGGCTCAAAGCCGGATCGGTCCGCCTTCGGCGGACTCACGTGACGGAGAAGTTGTCGTCTGGCTCTGGAGGCGTCTGGTTCTTGAAACATATTCGGCCCATACTTCGTCTGTCACGTTGCCGCTGCTGGCTGCCCAGTAGCCGCGAGCCCACAGGTGTTGACCCCAAGACCCCAATAACAATTGGGCAATAACGAAACCGCCGCGATCCCATGCCGCCTAAAGGCGTGGGGATTACTGATCCCCTATCGGGGACTCTAAAATATAGATGGCCCGCGTAGCGGACGCGGACAGAGAGGCAAAGCGACATGGAAGAGAAGACTCAAGAAACGGGTGAACACCATGCAGGCCTAGTCGATGTTGAACATGAGCTTATTCACCATACCGAGCTGCCGCACACGACCCTGTCCAACGGCCTGGATGCCGTGATCGACACCCTGGGGGCGTGGTTTTCCTGGCTATGGATCTTAACAGTCGGCGTGATTCTCTATTCGGTCATCGCGCGCTATGTCTTTGCCCAGGGCTCGGTCATGTTGGAAGAGGTGCAGTGGCACCTGGCCGGCGCGGCCTGGCTGATCGGACTGTCCTACACCCTCCGGCACGACGATCATGTCCGAGTCGATGTCCTGCACGAAAGGTTTTCCCGCAAGACCCAGACCTGGATCGAGTTTCTCGGCATTCTCCTTCTGTTGACGCCGTTTTTGATCATCGCCTTTATCGAGTCCGTTCCCTACGCCGTTAGTTCCTTCGAGCAGGGTGAGCGCTCGGTGGCGCCAAACGGCTTGCCGGCGCGCTGGGTTCTAAAGTCGTTCCTGCCCATTTCACTGGGCCTGCTGGGCATCGCTGCCCTGTCCCGGCTCTTGCGGACCACGTCGTTGCTGTTCGGCCTGCCACGACCGATCAAGTCAAACGGCTAACGGAACGCGATCGGGGAGACGAGACATGGAACTTACCACCATCTTCGTTATCTGCATGTTCCTGACTTTTGGGGTGCTGCTGTTCAGCGGTTTTCCGGTCGCCTGGGTCTTGGCCGGCACTGCCGTCATTTGGACCTTCGTCGGGATTATCTCGGTCGAGAACTTTGGCGCCGACCTCTGGTTCGACTGGGGCAGTTCCATCGCGCTGGTTCCGGAACGTCAGTGGGCGTTGGTCTCCAGCGAAACCCTTGTGGCCCTGCCGATGTTCATATTCATGGGCATCTTGCTCGACCAATCGGGGATCGCCGAGCGGCTCATGGTGAACATGGTGAAGCTGTTCGGCGGCGTGCGCGGGGGCTACGCGGTAACCGTGATCCTGATCGGGGTATTGCTGGCCGCGACCACGGGCATCATCGGCGCCTCGGTCGTGCTGCTTGGCATGCTCTCGCTTCCGGTGATGATGCGCAGCAATTACTCCAAGGAGCTGGCGGTCGGCACCTCCTGCGCCACCGGCACGCTGGGGATTCTGATCCCGCCCTCGATCATGCTGGTCCTGATGGCTGACCGCTTGGCCACGCCCGAGGCTTCGGTGGGCGATCTTTTCATGGGCGCCTTCTTTCCCGGCCTTCTGCTGGGGGCGATGTATGTGGCTTATGTACTTCTGATCGCCGCGATCAAACCGAATGTTGCCCCCGTTCCCGCGGATCGGCCCAAGATCGACGCTACGGTCGTCTGGGGCGTGATCAAGGCGGTGGTGCCAACAGCGGGACTGATCCTGGCGGTACTTGGATCGATCTTCGCCGGCATCGCGACACCGACCGAGGCCTCCGGCGTCGGCGCTGCCGGCGCGATGCTCCTGGCGGCGATAAACAAGCGCCTCAACATTGGTGTGATCAAGGAATCCATCTATGCGACCACCAAGACCGCGTCCTTCATCTTTGCGATCTTTCTGGGCGCAACGGCGTTTTCGGTGGTGCTGCGCGGGCTCGGCGGAGACGAGGTGATCGAGGAGGCCCTGACCGGGCTGCCCTTCGGGCCTGACGGGATCTTGTTAACGATCCTCTTTGTCGTATTCCTGCTCGGGTTCTTCCTCGATTGGGTCGAGATTACGCTGATCATTCTGCCGCTGGTCGCCCCCGTCGTTCAGGGTCTCGGGTTCGATCTGGTCTGGTTCACCATTCTCTTTGCCGTCTGCCTTCAGACCTCCTTCCTGACTCCTCCGGTCGGCTTCGCCCTGTTCTATATCAAGGGCGTCTGCCCCCCTGAAATCAAGGTGACCGATATTTACCGCGGCGTGGCTCCCTTCATCATGCTGCAGGTACTGGGCCTGATCTTGGTCTATGTTTTCCCGAAGATTGTGACCTGGTTGCCGGCGGTCGCGTATGACTGACGGAAGGCCCGGTGCCAAGCACAAACATCCGTGGAGCAAGCGATGACAAACGAGCATTCCGCGATGCCTGTTGGGCGAAATCGTATTGGGGTCAGTAATGCACAAGGTCGTTCACAAGAGTACGATCCCGGGCATGCTGGTACCTCTTGCAGTGGGGTCGGGAGGAGAGCGGAAGCAAAGCCGAGTTGGTCGGGAACGCAAATGAAACGACACCGCAACCTGAAACATGGAGCCCGTTGAGATGTTTCAAGTACGTATTCACGGCCGTGGCGGCCAAGGCGTGGTGTCCGCGGCCGAGATGCTATCGGTCGCCGCGTTCGAGGAGGGCAAGCATGCCCAAGCGGTGCCGAGTTTCGGCTCCGAACGCATGGGGGCGCCGGTCGTCGCCTACGTTCGAATCGACGACAAGGAGATCGAACTGCGTGAGCCGGTGTTGGAGCCGGATTTTTTGATCGTCCAAGATCCCACGCTGTTTTCCGCCATCGACGTGTTCGCCGGTCTTCGGGACGATGGATACCTGCTCGTCAACACCACGAAGAGCATGGAGGAGCTCGGTGTGGCAGAGACGGCTCAAAAACTCCCCCCTGGCCGGGTCGCCGCGGTGCCCGCGACGGAACTGGCAATGCGCCATCTAAAACGTCCAACGCCCAACACAGTCCTTCTGGGGGCGTTTACCGCCATGAGCGACGTCGTGCGGATCGATTCCGTGTTTAGGGCCATCGAGCGGAAATTTCCCGGCAAGGTGGGCGACATGAACATCGCCGCGGCCCAGGCGGCATACGACGCTGCGATCGCGGATTGAATAGGCAGGAGAGAATTTAATCCATGCTGAGACAAGTCGAAGGTTCTCACGCGGTCGCCGAGGCGGTGGCTCTCTGTCGGCCAGAAGTGATCTCCGCCTACCCGATCACGCCCCAGACTCACATTGTTGAGGATCTGGGCGCCATTGTGAAGGCGGGCGCGCTCGAGAATTGTCAGTTCATGTTGGTCGAGTCCGAGTTCGGCGCGCTCAGCGCCTGTATCGGTTCCTCGGCCGCCGGCGCGCGCAGCTACACGGCAACATCCAGTCAGGGCATGCTGTTCATGATGGAAGCGGTTTATAACGCCTCGGGGATGGGTTTGCCAATCGTTATGACCGTCGGCAACCGGGCCATCGGGGCGCCGATCAACATCTGGAACGACTGGGGCGATTCCATGTCGGCGCGTGACTCTGGTTGGCTCCAGCTTTTCGCCGAGACCAATCAGGAGGCCGTCGACATCCATATCCAGGCCTTTAAGTTGGCCGAGGAACTGAGCATGCCGGTGATGGTGTGCATGGACGGGTTCATCCTCACCCATGCCTACGCGCGGATCGACATTCCCGATCAGGCGCAAGTGGATGAATTCCTGCCGCCATTCCAGCCACGCCAGGTGCTCGATCCCGCCGCGCCCCTTTCCATGGGCGCGATGGTCGGGCCCGAGGCGTTTACCGAGGTCCGCTATCTCGCACATCACAAGCAGCTTGAAGCGCTTGAGCTCATCACCAAGCAGGCGATCGAGTTTGAAGCGATCTTCGGTCGTGATTCCGGCGGACTCATCAAGTCCTACGAGGCCGAGGGCGCCGAAACCGTGGTTGTCACCATGGGCTCGGTGATCGGCACCATGAAAGAAGTACTTGCCGGAATGCGCGAGGACGGCATCTCCATAGGCGCGCTCACCATCCGCTCGTACCGCCCGTTTCCGAGGGAGGCGCTACGCGAGGCCTTGAAGGATGCCAAGCGCGTGATCGTCTTCGAGAAGAGTGTCGCCGTCGGCATGGGCGGAATTGTCGCCATGAATCTGCGGATGGCGTTGCAGGATTTCCCGATCCGGGTCCATTCGGTCATCGGCGGGCTCGGCGGGCGTCCCATCACCCGTGCCAACCTGCGCCGCATGTTCGAAAAAGGCATCCGGGATCAACTTGAGGAGCCGCATTTCCACGACATTCACATGGACGTGGTCAACCGGGAGCTCGAACGCGAAAAGGCGGAGCGCCGCTCTGGCGCTATCGCCGAAAACATCCTTCACGACGTCGGCGTCGTCGCCGCCGCCAAAGCCATATGACGGGAGAGGACGGTGGCACCAATTTCTGAAACCAAGCAAAAGATCAAATTCTATCAGACCGGCACCTTGACGGCGGGCAACCGCCTGCTCGACGAGGAACATCGATCCGTCCAGGCGACCATCGACCGCTCAAATTCGCTCGATTCCGGGCACCGGGCCTGCCAGGGCTGCGGCGAGGCGCTCGGGGCGCGGTTCGCCATCGATGCGGCGATGCGGGCCACGAACAACCAGTTGATCGCCGCCAACGCGACCGGCTGCCTGGAGGTGTTCACGACACCCTACCCTGAAACCGCCTGGTCCATTCCCTGGGTCCACTCCCTGTTCGGCAACGCCGCGGCCGTGGCCTCCGGCATTGCGGCGGCCATGAAGGCTAAGGGGCGCGAGGACGTGCGGGTTATCGCTCAGGGCGGTGATGGCGGCACCACAGACATCGGCTTCGGTTGCTTGTCCGGGATGTTCGACCGCAACGATGATGTTCTCTACATCTGTTACAACAACGAGGCCTACATGAATACCGGGGTACAACGCTCGAGCGCCACCCCGGGCGCCGCGCGCACCGCCACCACAATGCCGGTGGGGCCCGAGCCGGGCAACGATTTCGGTACCGGCAAGAACGTGCCGCTGATCGCCATGGCGCATCAGATTCCCTATGTTGCGACTGCTTCGGTGCACGACCTTCACGACCTTGAGTACAAGGTGTCGAAGGCGATGTCCTT
Source organism: Hyphomicrobiales bacterium (assembly GCA_024222895.1). Classification (GTDB taxonomy): domain Bacteria; phylum Pseudomonadota; class Alphaproteobacteria; order Rhizobiales; family Kaistiaceae; genus Bauldia. The sequence continues at coordinate 7,811 of JAAEOR010001064.1, forward strand.
TCATGGCGCCCGCTACATCGAGATCTATGTACCCTGTCCCTTGGGCTGGGGGTCGAAGCCCGGCGACACGATCAAGATCGCGCGCCTCGCCGTGGAGTCCGGCATGGTTCCCCTGTTTGAGGCGGAAATCGGTGAGGTGACGGGCGTGACAAAAATCCGCAACCTGCAGCCGGTTAGCGAATACCTCAAGCCGCAGCGGCGCTTTGCGCACGTGTTTAAAAAGGGAAATGAGCACCAGTTGGACGCTCTGCAGGCCATCGCCGACAGGACCATCAAGAAGTTCGACCTTTTGTCGACGGGAATTAGGCCATGAGCGAGGACCAAATCATACAATCCAAACCCTTCGCCATCTCCCTCGATGTGGGAACCAGCCTGCTCAATAAAACGGGAACATGGCGGACGGAGCGTCCGGTCTATCTGGATCGGCTGCCGCCGTGCAATGACGCCTGTCCAGCCGGGGAAAACATCCAGGCTTGGCTCGGTTATGCCGAAGAGGGGGACTACGAGGCGGCCTGGCGTCAGATCATGGAGGACAACCCCCTGCCCGCTACCATGGGGAGGGTCTGTTACCACTCATGTGAGGGAGCTTGCAACCGTTTGGATCTCGATGAAGCCGTCGGCATAAATTCCGTAGAACGTTTTCTCGGCGATCAAGCCCTCAAGCACGGATGGCAGGTTGAGCCCGGGGCGGCCACCGGCAAACGCGTGATGATCGTCGGCGCCGGGCCGGCGGGACTGTCGGCCGCCTTTCATCTCCGCCGCTTCGGCCATGAAGTGACGGTCTACGACGCCAATCCGCATGCGGGGGGCATGATCCGCTACGGCATCCCGAAATACCGAATGCCGCGGGAAAAGCTGCGGGCCGAAGTCGCGCGCATCGAAGCGATGGATGTCGAGATCGTACTCAGTACCAAAATTGACGATGTCCTCGCAACCAAACAAGAAGGTCGGTTCGACGCCGTATTTCTGTGCATTGGCACTCAGTTGCCGCGGCATGTCGAGATCGCCTCGGACGATGAAATCCCGATACTGGACGCGATGACGGTGCTGCGTGACACCGAGCTAGACAACCCCAGCAAGCTCAAAGGCCGGGTACTGGTCTATGGCGGCGGAAACACGGCGATGGACGTGGCGCGCACATCGATTCGCATGGGCGCGATATCGACGACCGTCATCGTGTTCGAGGCGCGCGAGCATATGCCGGCCCATGCGTTCGAGGTCGAAGAGGCCCTGGAAGAGGGTGCCGTGCTGAAATGCCTCCACTCGATCAAGCGGGTGGACGGCCGTTCCGTCACCCTCGAAAGAATGCGCGCGACCGACAATCACTGGCCGGAACCGACCGGCGAGTTCGAGACCATCGAGGCCGACATAATCGTCCAAGCCATTGGCCAGCGGGTCGACGAGGATTTCTTGGGGCACCTGTCCGGCTTGAGGGTCGAAGACGGAATCACTCAGATCGACAGCGCGATGGCCACCGGCGTCGAGGGGACGTTCGCCGGTGGCGATATGGCGCCGTCGATTCGCACGGTGACCGGCGCCATCGGTCACGGCAAGAAGGCCGCGCGCAACATCGACGCTTATCTGCGTGGCGAAACCTATATTGCACCCGAGAAGAACGAAATCGTCGATTTCGATAAATTGAACACCTCGTACTACTCCGACGCCCCACGGACCGTACGCCCAATGCTGGACGTGGTGCGCCGCAAGACCGGGTTCGCGGAAGTGGTGGGAGACCTGGATGAAGACAATGCGGCGTTCGAGGCACGGCGCTGCATGTCCTGCGGAAACTGCTTCGAGTGCGACAACTGTTACGGGATGTGCCCGGACAACGCAATTACCAAGCTTGGTCCCGGAAGGCGCTTCGATTTCAAATACGATTACTGCAAGGGCTGCGCCATATGTGCCACCGAATGCCCCTGTGGTGCAATTAAGATGGTGGCGGAGGATATCTGATCGTTGAGCGCCGCTCGACCGGACAGCCGGGCCTTTATCGCGTCGCCATGATTTGAGGATACGCAGGCCGACGAGCCAAGAATCTGAGAGTCTGACTCAAAACTAAAGACGTTATATATCAATAGGTTGAAGACGCGATGATCGAGTGGCGACACGATCTCGCCAGTAGAGGGAAATGCCGTGACTCTCTCGATTATCGAGGAAGCGCTCGATTTGCGGCTTCCCAA
>JAAEOR010001065.1 GCA_024222895.1 Hyphomicrobiales bacterium
GACGCCGCAATCCAAGCCAGCAACAGTGGTAACGGCCCCGTCCGCCGAAGAGCCGGAAACTGCCGTCGCGTCGATCGAGACTACCGAACCGGCGGTTGGGCGAAAGGTCAAACGCGACTTCCTGTGGCCTGACGATCCGCCGCCGCTTTCGGGTAGCTCGGAGATAATCCAGCCGACATTGACGCCACCGCCGGCCAACTGACGTCGAGAAGTCGATTCGTCCACTTCAGAATCGGATCGCTGCTTAACCGTTCCAATTTGGCTCTGGCTCTATCCGGGCGGAAAAGTGCACACACTTTTTCTGAGGACGCTCTCGCAACATCGCTACATCGGCCAGAACAGCAGGATTGCCGGCACCCCGACCGCGACGATGATGATCTCCAGCGGTAGTCCCATTCGCCAGTAGTCACCAAATGCGTATCCGCCCGGACCAAGAATCAGGGTGTTATTCTTGTGGCCAATCGGCGTCAGGAATGCGCAGGACGATGCCACGGCCACCGCCATCAGAAACGGGTCGGGATCGGCGCCCAGCCGCTGGGCAATTTCCAGTGCCACCGGCGCGCCGATAACGGCCGTAGCCGTATTGTTGAGGACGTCCGACAGCGTCATCACCACGGCCATCAGGACGGTCAAGATAACCCATGGCGGCAGATCCCCGGCGATGCCGACCAATCCCTCGGCGATCAGTGCGGTCCCACCGGATCTCTCGAGCGCCATGCCGAGCGGGATCATTGAGCCGAGCAGGATCACGACCGGCCACTCGATCTCGTCATAGACCTGGCGCAGCGGCACAATGTCGAAAATCACATAAAGGCCGACGACGGCCGCAAGGGCTACGGGCAGATAGAGAATACCGACGCTGGCAAGTATGACGGCGATCGCGAAAATACCGGCGGCAAGCGCGGCGCGCCCGTGTTGGGTCACGCCGAGGCCGCGGTCGGCGAGCGGCAGTGCTCTCAGCCAGTTTGCCGCGTCGGTGAGCCGGTCGGGTGGCCCGATCAGCAGCAGCACATCGCCGGCCCGCACCGACAACTGCCGGACCCGCTCGCGGAACTTGCGTCCCTCGCGAGACACCCCGAGCAGTGCCACACCGGTGTGCCGATTCAAGCCGACTATCCCGGCCGAGCGGCCATCAAGCCGAGAATCACGTGGGACAACGACTTCCAGGAGAGCAAGGTCTGACCCGCTGTCGCTCTTGACGCGTTCTCGATCGACGAACTCAAGCTTGAGGGAGCCGACAAGTGCGTCGATCGCCTCGACCGGCCCGTCCACAACCAGCATGTCCTCGGCCTGGATAATCTCGCGCCGGGCGCCGCCTGGAAACCGCCTGCCGCTGCGGATGAGCCCCAGTATCGTTACGCCAGCTTCGGCGGCATCGTCGTCAAGATCGGCAACCCTGCGATCAATGGAGGGCGATTTGTCCGGGACCGCCAACTCCGCGACATAGCCGTGGATATCCTTCAGATCGGCGGTCGGTGACTTGCTCGCGTCGCTGACTGGAATGAGGCGCCAGCCGAACAGCGCGACATAGGCAACGCCGACGACTGCGCAGACCAGGCCCACCGGGGCAAACGAAAACATGCCAAAGCTTTCGCCGAGGGCCTCGCCGCGATAGGCGGCGATGATGATATTGGGCGGTGTCCCGATCAGGGTCACCATGCCACCGAGTATCGTTGCGAAGGCCAATGGCATCAGACTGAGGGCGGGACTGCGATTGGCTTTGGCCGCAACGGTCATCTCGACCGGCATGAGCAGGGCAAGTGCAGCGACATTGTTCATGAAGGCGGACAGGGTTGCGCCGATCGTCGCCATGATCGCGATATGACTGCTGAGGCTGCGGCCGGCGCTCGAAATGAACCGGGTAATCCAGTTCACCGCTCCGGAATTGAGCAGACCGCGCGAGATCACCAACACGATGGCGACGATCACGGTTGCCGGATGCCCGAATCCCGAGAAAACCTGGCTGGTTGGGACGACGCCCAGGATTGCCGCGACAATCAGCGCCGTGAAAGCGATGATGTCATAGCGAAACCGTCCCCAGATCATCATGGCGAAAACCACGGCGAACAGGGTGAAGAGTATGATGTTGTCGACGTTCATTCGGGCATCCGTGAATCGTGGGGAGAGCCGGTGCCGCCCTGACTAGCGCACGCCATCCACCTCGTTGACAAGCTAGCCATCGGGACGACGACCGTCAGGCCGGCGCAAAAACCTCCAAGGCCGCCGCATGCAATGAGAACTCAGCTGGCGTTTCGGTGGTCACTTCGCCGTCGGTGTTGACCGGCATGGGTGCCTCAGTCTCGATCAGAACGGAAGCAGTGCGGAAAGTGCGAACGTTGTCGCGGGCCGCGAAATTGCCGTCGATGAAACCCGGTGCGAGAGCGACCAGATCGTGGATTGGAGCGATGCCGATCGCGTAGATATCGAGCAGGCCGTCGTCCACGGCGGCATCCGGTGCGATCTTCAATCCGCCGCCATAGTGAACGCCACTACCAACGGCGATCTGAAGAGCGCTGACCGACTCGTGGCGGTCGCCGAAATGGATCGTCGCTTTGAATGGCTGAGCCTTTCCCACGGTTCGCAATGCCGCACTCACATAGCTCAGCGTGCCAAGTTGTTTCTTGAGATCAGGGTCCTGTGCAGTGGCGATGGCGACGGAAAGACCGACGCTTGCAACATTGACGAAAAGCACGTCGTTGACACGGCCGATGTCGATCCGGCGCGAATGACCCGCGGCGATGATCTTCGCCGCGCGTATGGGATCGGTGGGGATCGCCAGAGTCCGTGCCAGATCATTGGCGGTTCCGAGCGGCAGGATGCCCACCGGCTTTCCCGCTTCGAGCAGGGCCGGCAGGGCGCCGTTGACCGTACCGTCACCGCCGCCGATCAGGATTCCGTCGACATCGGTGCCTGCCGCGAGAATCAGATCGCGCAGGTTCTCGCCGCTGAGGCAGCGTCGTATGTCGAGGGCGATGCCGGCGGAAAACAACGCGCCGAGGGCCGAGCCCAAGCTGGTGGAGACGCGCGAGGCGTTCGGATTGGCGACGACGAGGAGGCGCTTGGGCGCCACGACAGAATCAGGCGAACCGGCCGTGGCAGTGTTTGTACTTCTTGCCTGAGCCGCATGGGCAAGGGGCGTTGCGCTGGACCTTGCCCCAGGTTGAAGGGTCTTCCGGATCAATTTGTGCTGCTGCGGCCCGGCCGTTGCGGGCCGGCTGCAGCTGTGGCTGGGTGGCGCCAGCGTCCTCCATTTCGTTCTCCCCTGTCAGGGGATCGACATGGGTCTCCTGAAGCGTGTCGAAATCTTCCTCCGGAGCCAGGGGCGGTGGCCGCTGGACGATTTCGACCCGCATAAGCTGGCTGGTGACGACTTCGCGCAGCCGCGCCAACATCGCCTGGAACAGTTCGAACCCTTCGGTCTTGTACTCGTTGAGGGGATCGCGCTGGGCGTAGCCGCGAAAACCGACCACCTGACGCAGGTGTTCCAGCATGACCAGATGCTCGCGCCAGAGGTGGTCGAGCGTCTGCAGCAGGACTGCTTTCTCGATCTGGCGCATGACCTCCGGGGTGAACCGGACGGCGCGTTGCGCAGCATACTCGTCGGCGGCACGGATGATGCGGGTGCGCACTTCCTCGTCGGCGATCCCCTCCTCCTTCGCCCAGTCTTCGATCGGCAGCTCGAGGCTCGTCGTCTCCTGAATCGCTTCCTGCAGTCCCTTCGCATCCCATTGTTCAGGATAGGCTTTTTCCGGAATGTGGCGACTGACCAGGTCGTCGACGACCTCGTGCCGCATGTCGGCGACGGTCTCGGTAACCGTCTCCTGGCCCATAAGATCGATGCGCTGTTCAAAGATCACCCGGCGCTGATCGTTCATCACGTCGTCGAATTTCAGCAGGTTCTTGCGAACGTCGAAATTTCGCGCTTCGACCTTCTGCTGAGCCTTCTCGAGGGCGCGATTGATCCATGGGTGAACGATTGCCTCGTCCTCTTTCAGACCAAGCTTCTGCAGCATGCCGTCCATCCGCTCGGAGCCGAAGATCCGCATCAGATCATCGTCCAGCGACAGGAAGAATCGGGAGCTGCCCGGGTCGCCCTGGCGTCCCGCCCGGCCGCGCAACTGGTTATCGATACGCCGGCTCTCGTGGCGCTCGGTGCCGACGATGAACAAGCCGCCGACGTTCGACGACAGAGCCTGAGCCTTGAGCGACTCAACCTCTTCGCGGATTTCCCCATCGCGTTGGTCGCGTTCCGGGCCCTCGGGCATGTCTTTCAGTTCGTGGGCGACCCGCATGTCCGCATTGCCGCCGAGCTGGATGTCGGTACCGCGGCCGGCCATGTTCGTGGCGATTGTGACGGCGCCCGGCACGCCCGCCTGGGCGACAATCTGGGCTTCCTGCTCATGATAGCGGGCGTTGAGGATCGTGAAGGCCTTCGTCTGGATGGCGTCCTTGTCGAACAGCTGTGCCATGTCCTCAGGCTTGGAGAAGTCGCGCTGCTGCCAGCCCTGCTTGCGGAGGGATTCCGCCAGTCGCTCCGACTTCTCGATGGAAGTCGTGCCCACCAGCACGGGTTGGCCGCGCGACTTGCAGTCTTCAATCAGCGTGAGGATGGCTTTGGATTTCTCATCGCTGCTACGGTAGACCTCGTCGTCGGCGTCGGCGCGCACCATCGGACGGTTGGTCGGAATTTCGACCACCTCAAGACCGTAAATATTGCCGAACTCCTCCGCCTCTGTTGCCGCGGTCCCGGTCATACCGGCAAGCGTGTCGTACATGCGGAAGTAGTTCTGGAAGGTAATCGACGCGAGCGTCTGGTTCTCCGGCTGGATCTTGACGTGTTCCTTCGCCTCCAGCGCCTGATGCAGCCCCTCCGAATACCGGCGGCCGGGCATCATGCGTCCGGTGAACTCGTCGATGATCACCACTTCGCCGTTGCGCACGATGTAGTCCTTGTCACGCTGGAACAGCTTATGGGCACGCAACGCCTGGTTCATATGATGGACGATGCTGACGTTCTCGACGTCGTAGAGGGAATCGCCCTTGAGGACATCGGCCTCTTTCAGCAGCATTTCGAGCTTCTCGTTGCCGGCCTCGGTGAAAGACGCGGCACGGACCTTCTCGTCGATCTCGTAATCGTCCGGATCGAGTTTCGGCGCGAAGGTATCCATCTGATTGTACAGATCGGACTTGTCCTCGAGCGGCCCGGATATGATCAGCGGCGTGCGCGCCTCATCGATCAGGATCGAGTCGACTTCGTCCACGATCGCGTAATTGTGACCACGCTGGACCATGGCGCTGAGCTCGTGCTTCATGTTGTCGCGAAGATAGTCGAAGCCATACTCATTATTCGTGCCGTAGGTAATGTCGGCGCGATACGCTGCGGCCCGTTGCTGATCATCAAGGCCGTGGACGATCGTCCCTACCGTCAGGCCAAGGAAGTTGTATATGGCGCCCATCCATTCGGCGTCGCGAGTGGCGAGGTAGTCGTTCACGGTGACAACGTGGACGCCCTTGCCGGAAAGGGCGTTGAGATAGACCGGCGCCGTGGCGACCAGGGTTTTTCCCTCTCCGGTCTTCATTTCGGAGATGGCGCCCTCGTGCAGCACCATGCCGCCGACCAGCTGGACGTCGTAGTGGCGCTGGCCAAGCGTGCGCCTGGCCGCTTCCCGGACGGTCGCGAAGGCGGGAACCAGGAGATCGTCCAGCCTGGCCCCGTCGGTAATCTGGGCGCGGAATTCACCGGTTTTGGCGCGAAGTTGATCGTCGGTCAGTGCCGAGATCTCGGGCTCCAACGCGTTGATTGCGTCGACTCGCGGCTGATATCCCTTGATCCTGCGGTCGTTGGAGGAGCCGAAGAGCTTGCGGGTTATACTGCCTAGGCCGACCATGTATCATCCTTGGGTGGTGGCGATCCGAAAAGGTAGGTGCGCCGGTGCCGCCTTGATATCCGCTCGCGAACGCCACCCGTCAGGGAGCACACGGCACACGGCACAGCGATTGAACCGTTGCTCTGCCCCGTTTTCAGAGCATTCTGGACGGCAGGCGTTGAGAGAGATAAGAGGGGGGGTGGTCGATGTCAACGGCGCGGGCCGGCACCGAAGCGGTGAACCCGCCGGACTTGCAGTCGCTGGGGCAAGCACCATCGGATGAACGGACAGGACGATAGTATGATCACGCCCCATCGCCATACCCGCCTCGTTCCGGTTTTGGTGGCGATTGCAGCGATTCACCTGACCTCCGGTCAGGCAGTGTCCCAGGAACCGGCGAACGATACGGTTGTTGCGACTTTGAACGGTGATCCCATCACCCGCGCCGATCTGGCCCTCGTGGCGGCTGAGTTCGGTGATCAGCTGGCACAGGCAGCCCCCGGTCGGGAGGAGGCTGCCCTGATTGACCTCGTGATCAACATGCGCCTTGCCAGCGAGGCCGCGGTGACCGAGGGAATCGAGTCCGAACCTGCGGTCGTGCGGCGGCTCAATCTTGCCCGCGATCGCACACTCTACAGCGAGTATCTGCGCAAGAAGTTCATCGCGGCGGTCACAGAAGACGCGGTTCGGAAACGGTTTGAAAAGGAACTCGCTGCATTTGAGCCAAAAACCGAGATACGCGCTCGACACATATTGGTGGCCAGCGAAGCCGAGGCGGAGGCAATCATTGCCGATCTGGAAGGCGGGGCAGATTTTGCCGCGCTTGCCGCGGACCAATCGCAGGACCCGGGATCCGGCCGGTCCGGCGGCGATTTGGGTTTCTTCAAGCGTGGTGCGATGGTGAAACCGTTCGAGGATGCCGCGTTCAAGCTGAAGCGGGGCAAGTACACCAAGAAGCCGGTCCAGTCGGATTTTGGCTGGCACGTTATCCTTGTCGAGGAGCGCCGGAAAGAGCCGCCCCCGACCTTTGCCGGCGAAGCACAGCGGATACAGCAGGAGATGATCCGCGACACCCTCGACGCAGAGATTGAAGCTTTACGTGCGGCTGCCACCATCGAAATAGCCGCGCCGGGATTGGCGCCGGCCACAGACTGACGGAACCCAGGTCGCCGGGCCGTGACGAACGCCATATCCCCTCTCGCCCCGACGGACTATCCGATACTGCCGCCGGTGGCCGGCGTTCAGTTCGCGACCGCCACCGCCGGAATCAAGCAGGCCGGTCGGACCGACGTCCTGCTTGCCTCATTCGCCAAGGGAACGACGGTCGCCGGGGTCTTCACCCGATCGAAATGCCCGTCGGCGCCGGTGGACTGGTGTCGCAGGGCGTTGAAGTCGGGAAAGGCCCGGGCGCTGATGGTCAATTCCGGCAATGCCAATGCCTTCACGGGAAAGCGGGGACGAGAGACTGTCAAGCTGAGCGCAGCGATGGTCGCCGAGGCGCTCGGTTGCCGGTCCCGCGAGGTGTTCCTCGCTTCGACAGGCGTGATCGGTGAACCGCTCGACCCGACAAAGTTCGAAGCGGTTGTCGACGGACTCGCCCACAAGCTCGACGACGGTCCCTGGCTGGACGCGGCGCGGGCGATGATGACAACTGACACCTTTCCCAAGGTAGCAGCGCGTTCCATCGAACTCGGTGGGTCGACGGTCGTTCTCAGCGGAATCGCCAAGGGTGCCGGCATGATTGCCCCGGATATGGCGACAATGCTGTCATTTGTGTTCACAGATGCTCCGATCACCGCACCGGTTCTGCAAGGGCTGCTCAGCCGCGGCGTGGCAGGATCGTTCAATGCGATTACGATCGACAGCGATACCTCGACGTCGGATACTGTCCTGCTGTTTGCAACCGGACATGCGTCCGGGGTTGAGCCGATCATCTCGTCCCGCGATCGCAGGCTGGCCGACTTTCGTGCAGCACTGGACGATCTTCTGAAAGACCTCGCCCAGCAGATCGTTCGCGATGGTGAGGGAGCCAGCAAATTCATCGAGATCCAGGTCGAGGGAGCAACCTCGGATCGCTCGGCGAAGCGCATTGCAATGGCCGTCGCAAACTCACCGCTGGTCAAGACGGCGGTCGCGGGTGAAGACGCCAATTGGGGCCGGGTGGTGATGGCGGTCGGCAAGGCCGGCGAACCGGCTGACCGCGACCGTTTGGCGATCTGGTTTGGCGATCTCCGCGTTGCTCACCGTGGCGAGCGCGACCCCGTTTATTCGGAAGCGGCGGCCAGCGCTTACATGAAAAGCGATAAAGTCCTTCTCAAGATTGCGATCGGGCTGGGCAAGGGAAGGGCCAAGGTGTGGACCTGCGATCTCACCAAGGAATACATTGCCATCAACGCCGACTACCGAACCTGAGCGGCGGCCGTTGCCGCAATAGAATGGATATCGTCTTCGTTGTCGCCTGCGCGCTGATCGATGCCGACGGACGCGTTCTGATCACTCAGCGGCCTGAAGGCAAACCCATGGCGGGGCTATGGGAGTTTCCCGGTGGCAAGATCGAGGCAGGTGAAACCCCGGAGGGGGCCCTGCTTCGGGAACTCAGCGAAGAACTCGGTATCGACACTGAATCGGCCTGTCTGGCGCCCCTGACCTTTGCGAGTCACAGATACGACGATTTCCATCTGGTGATGCCCCTTTTTGTCTGTCGCAAGTGGCGGGGCACGGTACGGCCACTTGAAGGACAGGCGTTGAAGTGGGTTGCTGCCCGAAAACTGCGTGACTATCCAATGCCGGCCGCGGACATGCCCCTCATCGCACCGTTAATCGAACTTTTATAGATTGCCCGGAGACTGGTCCGCGTCGCCGCACCAGGCTCATTGAAGGCAGCGTCTCCGATGGCATCCGATCTCGGTAAGACAATCCTCGTCACTCTCGATGACGATCCGGTCGACGATCGGCCGATCCTGACCCGGATTGCCGCGTTTGTTCCGATCACCATCGCGCTGATCGGGGTCGGAGCCGTGTTGCTTGGTGGTCTATCGGCAACCTCGGTGTCCATGGCGGAACGGACCGTCGTCGACCCGATCGCGACCGGATCGATCGCCGGCGACTGACGCGGGCTGGCTATCGGCCAGTCTTGTCGCCTGCCGATCGTTCGGTGGTCCCGAGAACATCGGCAAGGCGGACCTTGGCCGAGCCCGGTTGAAGCGGTTTCTGCTGGCTTTCATGCGGCGACCAGCCGGAAAGCCAGATAAGATCGAACGTCGCCCGGATCCGTCCGTCCGGGTCTGCAGACTGCTCGGCATAGACCGCCGCGGCCCGCATCAGAACGGATCGGCGAAGGGGTCGCCGCGAACGCTCGACGAGAGCGTTCGTGGCCCCCATGGCGCGAAGGTCGCGAAGGACATCGAACATGGTGTCGTAGCGGACCGTGATTCTGTCCTGATCGACGACGGGCAGCTCGAAGCCGGCGCGTTGGAGCAGGGCGCCGACGGCACGCAGTCCGGCGAATGGCGCGACGCGCGGTGAAGCTCCGCCGGTCAATTCTGCCTCGGCGGTCGCAAATGACTGGCGTAACTCGGTCAGGGTGTCGCCACCGAGCAGCGCACCAAGGAACAGACCATCCGGTTTCAGTGCGCGGCGAATCTGCACCAGCGCTCCAGGCAGGTCATTGACGAATTGCAATGCCAGGATCGACGTTGCCAGATCAAGACTGCCGGCCCGAAAGGGTAGATACTCCTCATCGCCGATGACGATCGGATTCGACCGATCGCGCTCCACCGGATCCCGATCGATACGAACAACCCGTTTTACCTGGCCGTTGGCACACAGGTGTTGCACGACATGCGGCAGCGGACTGCCGATGTCAGCAGCGATTGCGAACTTCCGCTTCACAGTCGCAAGCCGCTCGACCAGTTCTTTTGCAGCCGCAAGCAGCAGGAAGTCGGCGATCGGAACCGTGTTGCGTGATGCGCGCCGCCGCCGATGGCCAATCAGCGCGCGGTCAAAGACGAGATCTGGTCCATCCATCAGGTGGTTATGAGGCGGGCGATCCAGCTGGTCAAAGCCGACATTGGCGGCGATCGCCTCTCGCGCTAATCTCCGGCGCATGACAGATACCAGTCCTGTTCCGGCAGATGTGAGATCACGATACACGGTCGGACGGCGCCTGAAGGCGATTGCAACCGGAATCGCGGATATTGCGCTTCCAGCCCATTGCCTGGCGTGTCAGCGCTTTGTGGCGCGCCAAGGCGGCCTGTGCCCGACCTGCTGGGGCGAACTCCGTCTCATCGACAGGCCATATTGTGCCCGGTTGGGTCTTCCTTTTGCCTATGATTTGGGCCCCGGGGCGCTGTCTGCCGAGGCGATCGCCGACCCGCCGCCATTCGATCGGCTCCGTGCTGTCGCGCATTTCGACACCGTCGCCCGGGCACTTGTTCACGGACTGAAATACCGGGACCGCATGGAACTGGCCCGATGGATGGGGGCATGGATGGCCCGTGCGGGCTCGGACGTCGTGGCGGACGCGGACATGGTGGTACCGGTGCCTCTGCACCGTTGGCGACTGTGGCGTCGACGCTTCAATCAGTCGGGAGCCCTCGCCCAAGCCCTTGGAAATGCCGCCGGCAAACGGTTCGCGCCTGGGGTTTTGCGACGGGTCCGACCCACTGCCCAGCAGGTCGGTTTGTCGGCAACCGAGCGAAATCGCAATGTGCGTGGTGCTTTCCAGGTGCCGCGCGACATGCAAGCAGTGATCGACGGACGCCGCCTGCTCCTCGTTGACGATGTCTATACGACGGGTGCAACGACGCGGGCCGCAACCCGGGCGCTGCTTCGGTCCGGAGCGGCCGCGGTGGATGTGATGGTGTTCGCCAGGGTTGTCGGAGACGCGGGCTGACCGATATTCTATGGAACAGTGAAGGAGATTGACAAAAAATGGCGGTTTTCCGCACGGCGGCCATTCAGATGTGTAGCGGCGTCTCGGTCGCAGACAACACCGAAGCGGCTGAGCGGCTCATCCGCGCGGCGGCGGCGGCGGGTGCCGACTATGCTCTGACCCCGGAAATGACGACACTTCTCACCGGCGATCGCGAACGGCTCTTCGCCGGCATCAGCACTGAGGCGGTCGACCCTTCGCTCGCTCGGTTTCGAGCGCTCGCCGCTGAACTCGAAATCCACATTCACATTGGCTCGATGGCCATCAAACTTGGCGAGACATCGGTCGCCAACCGTTCGTTTCTTGTCGGTCCGGATGGGACGATCCTGGCACGATATGACAAGATCAATATGTTCGACGTTGATCTGCCCGGTGGCGAGAGCTATCGCGAGTCGGGTCTCTACCAGCGTGGCGACAGGGCTGTTGTCGCCAGTTTGCCGTGGCTGCAGCTTGGTCTGTCTATCTGTTATGACCTGCGTTTTCCCGCACTTTACCGAGCTCTGGCGTCATCCGGTGCGACAGCATTGTCGGTTCCGGCAGCTTTCACCAAAACCACCGGCGAGGCCCACTGGCATGTTCTGGTTCGAGCCCGGGCAATCGAGACCGGGTCTTTCGTTGTCGCCGCCGCCCAGGGTGGGCACCATGAGGACGGTCGTGATACCTACGGTCACAGCATGATCGTCGATCCATGGGGAACTGTCTTGGCAGAATCTGGTGTCGAACCCGGCTTCATCCTGGCCGATCTCGATCCGGCCGCGGCGGATGTTGCCCGTCAAGGCATACCGGCCATTGTGACCGATCAAGATTTTGCCCGACCGCCGGCGGCGCTCACACGGCGATTCGCGGCAGCGTGAGTTTCAGATGATCCGCTTTGCGCTCCGTTGCGCCAACGAGCACGATTTCGAGGCCTGGTTTCGATCCGGCGACGATTACGATCGGTCGGCCGCACAGAACGAGGTTGCCTGTCCGGTCTGCGGTGAAGTCCGGGTCGAGAAGGCATTGATGGCTCCGGCGCTTGGCGGAAGCAATGCCGTTTCGAAAACCGACGACCAGAAGGTCCAGCTCGCCGCCGCCGACCCGCGCGAGAAAGCCCTGCGCTCGGCGCTTCGAGAACTCAGGGAAAAGATCGTCGAACGGGCCGACTATGTTGGCGACAAATTCGCCGACGAAGCCCGGAAGATCCACTATGAGGAAGTCGAGCCGCGTGGGATTTACGGCGAGGCCTCCAGCGAAGAGGCCAAGGCGCTGAACGACGAAGGGATCGAGTTTCATCCGCTCCCGCCGCTTCCGGAAGACAACAACTAGGAGACCAAGTCCATGGCCCGCATTGTCGTTACCGGCGCAAACCGAGGGATCGGCCTTTCGCTCGCCAGGACTTTTGCCGGCCGTGGCGACACTGTCATCGCCGCCGTGCGCAAGACGTCGAAAGCGCTCACCGAATTGGGGGTGACCATCCACGAAGACGTTGATGTCGGCAGCAGCGAATCGGTTGAGCGTTTTGCTGCAGCCTTGGGCGACCAAATGATCGATGTCGTGGTCAACAACGCCGGCATCCTATCACGCGAGACCCTGGAAGACCTGGATTGGGACCGCATCCGGCGGCAATTCGAGATCAATACGCTGGGCCCATTGCGGGTGGTTGCGGCGCTTCTGCCGCGACTGGCTGAAGGTTCGAAGATCGCGATCGTTTCAAGCCGGGTCGGCTCGATGGCCGACAACGGTTCGGGTGGCATCTATGGCTACCGGATATCCAAGGCGGCGGTGAACATGGTGGGCGTCGATCTGGCAGTCGACCTCAAGCCTCGCGGGATTGCGGTTCTGCTTATTCATCCCGGCCTGGTGCAGACCGATATGGCCGGCGGACCGAGCGCGGTCGCGCCGGACGATGCCGCAGCGCGCATCGTTGCGCGCATCGATGCGCTGACTTTGGCGACGACCGGCCAGTTCCTCCACGCCGAGGGCTACGAGCTTCCCTGGTGAGTTCTTGCGAGCCTTACCGCTTCTCAAGACCGCGAAGACCTGATATTGATTACGGAACAAACGGTGAACGGAAAGTGAGGTCAAAATGCCGGCACGCCTGGACATCAACTACGTCGAATTCGTCAGTAGCGACATCGCGCGCAGTCAGGCCTTTTTCGAAGAGGCTTTTGGATGGCGGTTTACGAGCTACGGTCCCGGTTATGTCGCTATCGACAATGCGGGCGTCGATGGCGGAATCGCACAGTCAGAGGGCGGCACCGTACCGCCGCTGATTGTGCTCTATGCGGCGGATCTCGATGCGGCAGAGTCGGCTGCGATTGCGGCGGGCGGCGTTCTGACCCGGCCGCAGTTCGACTTTCCGGGCGGCCGCCGCTTCCATTTCCGTGAACCCGGCGGCAACGAACTGGCTGTCTGGAGCGAGCAGCCGGGATAGCGCGCTAGGTACCAGCCGCCATCGGCCGCGCGGCGACCATCATGTAGTTGACGTCCATATCTGTGGTGAGTCGCCAACGGTCGACGAGCGGGACGTACATGACCCCGGTCTCGTCGCGGCGTGTCAATCCGGCCGCGCGCAACGCCGTTGCCAGTTCGTCCGGCTTAACCAGCTTGTCATAGGCGTGGGTCCCCCGCGGCAGCCACCGCAATACGTATTCGGCGCCAACGATGGCAAGCGCCCACGATTTGGCGGTGCGATTGATTGTCGACGCTATGAGCAGGCCGCCGGGCCGGATCAACGCTGCACAAGACGCTACAAAGGCCGTCACATCGGAAACATGCTCCAGCACTTCAAGCGCCAGAACAGCGTCGAAGGTCTCGCCCGCGCCGACAAGGGTTTCCGCGGTCGTGGCACGGTAGTCGATCGTCAGGCTGCCCTCGCCGGCGTGGTGCCGGGCCACGGCGATGTTTTCGGCGGATGGATCGACTCCGGTAACAGCGGCGCCCATGCGGGCGAGCGGCTCGCTGGCCAGTCCCGCCCCGCAGCCAATGTCGAGGATGGAAAGGCCGGTCAGGGCCAGCCTGTCGCGCTGCGTCCGGTCGGTCCCGTCGTCGTGTCGAAAATGACGACAGAACTGGTCCTTTATGAAAGCGAGGCGCACGGGATTGAGCCGGTGGAGCGGCCGCATCGGCCCGTCGGAATCCCACCAGCGGTCGGCAAGCGCCGAGAATCGTTCGATCTCTCGGGGGTCGACAGTGGAGGCAGCGTCACGCATTGACTGTGACGCTACGGTATCGGCGGGCCGATGACCACTTCCAAGTTGGCAGGGCTTGCGCGACCCGCTAAGAAGGCCCGCCTTTTCGGCGAGCGAGTGAGCGACGGGCGAACCATGGCACGGCTGGTAATGAAATTCGGCGGGACGTCTGTCGCCGACGTCGATTGCATCCGAAACGTCGCGCGACACGTCAAGCGGGAAGTCGACGCCGGCAATCAGGTGGCGGTCGTGGTTTCCGCCATGGCTGGCACGACCAATCAGCTTGTTGCCTGGACCAGAGAGGCGTCTCCCCTGCACGATGCCCGCGAATATGACACCGTTGTCTCCGCCGGTGAGCAGGTGACCTCCGGATTGTTGGCAATTGCCCTGCAGGACATGGGCGTCAACGCCCGCTCGTGGCTTGGCTGGCAGGTTCCGATACGGGCTGATGCGGCTCACGGTGCGGCACGAATCGACCACATTGACGGTTCGGTGCTGATCGAGCGGATGGACGATCACGGCCAGGTTGCCGTGGTTGCAGGATTTCAGGGTGTGGGTCCCGACAATCGGGTAGCCACCTTTGGCCGTGGCGGCTCTGATACAACTGCGGTCGCGTTGGCCGCGGCTATTGGCGCGGATCGATGCGATATCTATACCGACGTTGACGGCGTCTACACGACAGACCCGCGGATCGTGCCGAAGGCGGGGCGGATGCCCCGGATCTCCTTCGAGGAAATGCTTGAGATGGCGTCGCTGGGCGCAAAGGTTCTTCAGGTCCGTTCGGTGCAGACGGCAATGGTACATGGTGTACGCGTCTTCGTGCGGTCCAGTTTTGCCGATCCGCAATCGCTCGAGACGCCTGGCACCGATTCGCCTGTTGGAACCTTGATCTGTGACGAGGAAGAAATCGTGGAACAAAAAGTCGTCACCGGCATAGCCTATTCGAAGGACGAGGCCGAGATATCGCTACGTCGGGTCGCCGATAAGCCAGGTGTGGCCGCAGCGGTATTCATGCCGTTGGCCGCGGCTAATATTAACGTCGACATGATTGTCCAGAACATTTCCGAGGACGGTTCCCTGACCGACATGACTTTCACGGTGCCTATCGTCGATTTCGAACGAGCTCAGGAGGTTCTGGCCGGGGCCCGGGAAACCGTGGGCTACCAGGCGATCAACGGATCAACCGACGTCGCGAAGGTGTCGATCATCGGCGTCGGAATGCGTAGTCACGCTGGTGTTGCGGCGGAAGCGTTTGAGGCCTTGGCCGGGCGGGGAATCAACATCCGGGCCATCACAACCTCGGAAATCAAGATATCGATGCTGATCGATGCGTCCTACACCGAACTTGCGGTACGGACTTTGCATTCGCTATACGGGCTGGATGAAAACTGACAGGGCGCCGAACCAGCCCGCACCAGCGAGACCGCCGACGGCACCAGCCGCGGCTTGAAACACGTCCATCGGGATAGCGGATCATGCGGGGTCCACCCGCCGGGCCGCGCGTCCTGCTCCGTCGCTTGCGCGAAATCATGGCGGAGCCGATCAGCGCGCAGGACCGGCTAGACAAGATCGTCAGCCAAATCGCCGCCAATGTCGTGGCGGAGGTGTGCTCGGTTTATGTGCTCCGGTCCGACGGTGTGCTTGAACTCTATGCGACGCAAGGCCTCAAGCCCGAGTCAGTCCATCATGCAGCGCTGCGCGTCGGCCAGGGTCTGGTCGGTACCATCGCTGCCGAAGCTCGACCGCTCAACCTCCCCAACGCCCAGAACCATCCAGCCTACCGCTACCTGCCGGAGACCGGCGAGGAAATCTACTCGTCGTTTCTGGGTGTGCCTATCCTGCGCGCCGGGCGGACACTCGGCGTGCTGGTGGTCCAGAACCGGACCCACCGCACCTACTATGACGAGGAAGTCGAGGCGTTGCAGACGACGGCCATGGTCATGGCCGAAACGCTGGCGGTGGGGGAGCTTGAACGTCTGGCTCAGCCCGGCACGTCACTGGATCTCAAGCGAGCGATCACAGTCAAGGGCGTCGGCCTGTGCGAAGGTGTTGGCCTTGGTCATGTGGTGCTGCATGAACCGCGTGTCGTTGTGACTGCCCTGATCGCCGAAGACACCGACGCCGAGACCGGGCGACTGGAGTCGGCAATCGCCAGTCTCAGACTGTTCGTCGACGATATGCTGTCTCGTGACGATATTGCCGAGTCGGGCGAGCATCGTGACGTGCTCGAGGCCTATCGGATGTTTGCCCATGATCGTGGATGGGTGCGCCGGATGACCGAGGCGATCCGTAACGGTCTCACGGCAGAGGCGGCGGTCGAGAAGGTGCAGAGCGATACCCGTGCTCGGCTGCAGCGCCAGACCGATCCCTTCCTGCGGGATCGGCTTCACGATTTCGACGACCTGGCCAACCGCCTGCTCAGGGTGCTGATGAACCGAGCCCATGGGCCATTGGCCGAGGAACTGCCGCGTGACTCGATCATTGTCGCGCGCAATATGGGTGCCGCCGAGCTCCTCGATTATGATCGCGAAAGAGTTCGCGGCCTGGTCCTCGAAGAAGGGGGGCCAACCAGCCACGTTACGATCGTGGCGCGCGCCCTCGGGATCGCGTCCGTGGGGCGGGCGGCCAATATCGCTTCACTTGTCGAAAACGGCGACGCAATCATCGTCGACGGATTGGCGGGCGAGGTTCACGCGCGACCGCCGGCCGATGTCCAGGAGGCCTATGCCGAAAAAGTCCGCTTCCGGGCGCGGCGGCAGGAGCAATACCTGCTTCTGCGCGACAAGCCGGCAATGACTCGCGATGGCGAAAGGATCGCGCTTCACATGAATGCCGGGCTGGTGGTCGACCTGCCCCACCTCATCGAATCGGGGGCCGAGGGTATTGGTCTTTTCCGGACGGAGTTGCAATTCATGATCGCCGCCCGCATGCCGAGGCTGGGTGAGCAGAAGGCCTTTTATGGAAAGATCCTGGAGGCCGCTGGCGATCGGCCTGTCACCTTTCGCACTCTCGACATCGGCGGCGACAAGGTCGTGCCCTATCTGCACACCGTGCAGGAAGAGAATCCGGCAATGGGGTGGCGGGCAATTCGCCTTGGACTGGACCGGCCGGGACTGCTGCGCATGCAGCTGCGGGCGCTCCTGCAAGCCTCGCCCGGTCGTGAGCTGCGGATCATGCTGCCCATGATCACCGATCTCTGGGAGATTCAACGGACCCGCGAGCTGGTGGACCGCGAGATCGCCCATATCCGCCGGCACGGCTATGTCGAGCCAACGGATATCCGGATCGGGGCGATGATTGAGGTGCCGTCGCTGCTGTGGCAATTGGAGGGTCTGGTCAAAATCGCGGATTTCGTGTCCGTCGGTTCCAACGATCTTCATCAGTTCATGACCGCCAGTGACCGTGGCAACGTCATGGTCGCCGGGCGCTTCGATCCGTTGTCGCGGCCCTTCCTTCGCGCGCTCCGCGACATTGTCACCGCCGCCGATACTGCCGGCATACCGGTGTCGCTTTGCGGCGAGATGGCCGGTAATCCGCTTTCCGCGATGGCCTTGATCGGCCTGGGCTATCGATCGCTCTCAATGTCGGCGGCGGCAATCGGTCCGGTAAAGGCGATGACACTGGCGCTCGACGCCGGCAAGGTTGCCTCGACCGTGGAGACGCTGCTGGCGGATCGCGAAACAGGCGACGGGGTTCGTTCCGCGCTCGCTGACTTCGCCGTTGCCGAGGGCGTTCCCTTCTGAATTTGCCCTTGAACGGTATTAGTTGTCGACGATGACCATCATCCCACAACAGAAGATCGAAGCGCTGATCGCCCGCATGCGATCGATCGACGAGCAGCTGTCGACGCCGCTTGATCGCGACACGATTGTCAAACTCGGTCGCGAGCGAGCCGAGCTTGATCCGGTCTATGATGCCGCGACCGCGCTGCAGGCGGCCGTCCGCGAGCGCGAGGGTCTCGAAGGGCTGATGGCCGATCCGGAGATGGCCGGGCTGGCGGGCGATGAGGCGGCGTCTCTCGACTCACGGATCGCTGAGCTCAGCGAACAGGTCCGCCTCCTCCTCCTGCCCAAGGATGCCGCCGACGAGAAGAGCGCAATCGTCGAAATCCGTGCCGGCACCGGCGGCAACGAGGCCGCTCTGTTCGCCGGTGATCTGTTTCGGATGTATCAGCGATATGCCGAATTGCGTCGCTGGAAGGTCGAAGTGTTGTCGGAAAGTCAGGGCGATGCCGGCGGTTTCAAGGAGATCATTGCCAACATTTCCGGCAAAGGGGTTTTTGCTCGATTGAAGTTCGAGTCCGGCGTCCATCGTGTTCAGCGTGTGCCG
This sequence comes from Hyphomicrobiales bacterium, assembly GCA_024222895.1. GTDB lineage: Bacteria > Pseudomonadota > Alphaproteobacteria > Rhizobiales > Kaistiaceae > Bauldia. The sequence goes on from JAAEOR010001065.1 coordinate 18,300, forward strand.
GCGACCGAGGCGAGCGGACGAATCCATACATCCGCGGCGACCGTCGCCGTCCTTCCGGAGGCGGAAGACGTCGACATTGCCATTCGGCCGGAGGACATGCGTGTTGACACAACCCGGGCCTCCAGTGCCGGTGGCCAGCACGCCAACACCACCGATTCGGGCATACGCATTGTCCACATTCCAACCGGAATCATCGTCACGGCGGTCTCTCGGTCGCAGCATCAGAATCGTGCGCAGGCAATACAGCTCCTTCGCGCCAAACTTTTCGACCTTGAGCGGCAGAAGGTCGACGACGATCGGGCGGCGGCGCGTCGCGGCCAGGTCGGGAGCGGCGATCGCTCGGAGCGAATCCGGACATACAACTTTCCGCAGGGACGGGTTACGGATCATCGCATCAGCCTCACCCTTTACAAGCTCGACGAAGTGCTCGCCGGCGACAAACTCGACGCGATCATCGATCCCCTGATTACCGATCACCAGGCGAGCCTGCTTGCGGCCGACTCCGAAGAACGATGACCGATCGATCGATTGGTGCACTCAGGCGGCGAATCGCCCGACAGCTTGCCGGTGGGCTTGCTGCTCGCGGGTGCAACGGGACTCCGGATCTTGATGCGCGATTGCTGGTCGCGCATGCCCTGCAATGCGATCCGGGGGGGCTTGTGTTACGGGATGATGAGGCGGTGCGGCCGGAGCAATGGCGCATGGCTGTTGCCCTCGGCAGAGCGCGGATTGCAGGCGCTCCGGTGGCACGACTGCTTGGCAAGAAGCCGTTCTGGAACCTCACGCTTGACCTGACCGACGACACCCTCGTACCGCGACCGGATACCGAGACCGTCGTTGCGGCTGCGTTGGCCGTCATCGACGCGGGCCGCTTGCGGAGCGAACCACTTTCGATTCTCGATCTTGGAACCGGCACTGGAGCGATACTGCTGGCGCTGCTCAGTGAACTTCCCACAGCCTCAGGGGCGGGATTCGATATCAGCGAAGGCGCGGTTCGCACGGCGCAGGCCAATGCCGCTCGTGCCGGCCTGTCGGATCGGGCCGTGTTTGCAGTCGGTGACTGGCACCGACCAATCGGCGCCCGGTTCGACATCGTCGTGTCGAATCCACCCTACATCGCCTCGGTGGAGATGGCTGGGCTACCGGTTGAGGTCGCGCAGCACGATCCCCACATAGCGTTGGACGGAGGACCGGATGGACTTGCTGCCCACCGGATAATAGCTGGCTCAATGGGTGAATTCCTCCGCCGCGACGGGCACGCCTTCCTTGAGATCGGACGCGGGCAGGCCGCCGCAGTGGCCGAGTTGGGTCGGCGTCAGGGTTTGACGTCCTCGACGCATCGGGACCTCGCAGGCATAGAACGGGTGGTCGAGCTTCGACGCGGTGAAAATATGGGCTTGGAAATCGATCGCGAAACGGCTAGGGTCCGGTCGCCGCAGGGAGCAGGCGAAGCACGCAGCGGCGGTCATGGGCGCGGTTCATGACATCGGCTTTTTCGAGCCTCGCTCCCGGACGAATGACAGCGCGACCTTGTTTATCGCTTGTCTGCTGCTACTAGATGCTAGTACCGCAGGCGGGGCGGATCAGGCGGGAATACCCCCGCTCAAGAAATCTTGACCGAGTGAGTCGAAATTCAAGAAAGCCTTCTGCCGGGCCGTTGAAGCCCAGCTCCATCTTGATTCGCGGGCCGTGTCGCAACGCAGCGGCAGGGCGCAGGCACGTCGGACTAACCAATCGTTCGCAGATAGAAGAGAAACGTTGATGAGGCAGGGACAACAAAGGCGCATGCGCGGTCGGGGCCGCAAGGGACCAAACCCGTTAACTCGGTCATACGAGAGCAACGGGCCCGACGTGAAAATTCGCGGCACAGCTCTCCAGATAGCCGAGAAATACTCGCAGCTGGCGCGCGATGCGCAAGCATCAGGCGATCGTATTCAGGGTGAAAGCCTGCTTCAGCACGCGGAGCACTACTACCGCATCCTTGCTGCCGCCCAGGCCCAGACGCCGCAGCCGCCTCAGCAACAAGGTCAAGGTGACCGTCCGTCCAGCGGTGAAGATGGCGAACAGCGCAGCAACGGTTACAACGAGGATCGCTCTCTCGCCCGCCCGACGCAGGATCCTGCTTTCGGCCTCTCTGACCCGCAGCCATACGTCAACGGTAACGGACAGGACAAAACCGAAGCTGAGGCGCCCCAGCCGCCGGCGGAACAGGCAGAGAGCGCGGCGGACCAGCCTCCGCCGCGAAGCCGCTCCCGTCGTCGGCGGCCCTATCGCGAACGTTCGGAGGCGCAGAACGCACCCGAAGCAGATCCGCCGGCCCCGGCCGGTGATGTCAAGGCCGGCGAGTCAGGCGCCGACTCGCCGACTGGCGATGACTAGAGAACGAGATCTCCCGCTCCCAAACGACTCGTCGTTGCCGCGGGGCGGCTTCTCTCGTACTCCGTGCGGCCTGCCGTGCACCCTCGGGGGTGCAGTTGCGGTGTCAGGTGGCGACAAGCGTATGAGATCACACGGTTGATCCACATGGCGCCGTGGATGCCGGCCAAAATGCACCCTTGGGGCCGGCTGAAGCTCCCGACGCTCCATCAGAGCACCAAACGTCCGCACAAGCGCAAGACAGGGTGTGTCGAAGCCCTCGACCGTATTCCCGATACGATCTTCGCGCTTCTCCTGCCCCATCCCGCGCTTGAGCCGGCGCAGATCACATCGAGTATGAGAGAGGCGGGCTGGCTGAAGCGCGGGTCGTTCCGTCATCTATGCTGATCGCTGCCCGCGGGCAGTCTCGCCGCCCCTCTTTTCGAACACGATTGCCGTAACCATATGGATTGTCATGGCGTGCCGACTGGGCGTCAGTGGTCTATGAAATCCGATATACGAACGAGCCGTTTGCGCCACAACAGGGCGGATGGTTCGGGTCAGGAGGGCAAATTGAATCTCGAAATCTACACGGAGCGAGCCCGGGGCTTCATCCAATCCGCGCAAACCGGAGCGCTGGCCGAAGGCAACCAGCAGTTCACGCCTGAGCATATCCTGAAAGTCCTGCTGGATGATCCTGAGGGATTGGCAGCCGGGTTGATCGAGCGGGCCGGCGGCAGCGCCAGCCAGGCGCTCGCCGATACCGAGGCGGCGCTGGCGGCGCTTCCGAAAGTGAGCGGCGGCAGCGGTCAGATTTACCTCGCCCAACCGACGGCGAAGGTTTTCGAAACGGCGGAGAAGATCGCCAAAAAGGCCGGTGATTCGTTCGTGACGGTCGAACGTCTCCTGCTCGCGCTGGCCATGGAGAAGGACGCCAAGACGTCTGAGATCCTTGCAAAGGCCGGGGTCAATCCGCAGTCGCTCAATGCGGCGATCGAGGAGGTGCGCAAGGGGCGCACTGCCGATTCAGCATCTGCCGAAAGCCAGTATGATGCACTGAAGAAATACGCTCGGGACCTTACCGAAGACGCTCGTAACGGCAAGCTCGACCCGGTCATCGGACGCGACGAAGAAATTCGGCGCACGGTTCAGGTGCTTGCCCGGCGCACGAAGAACAATCCCGTTCTTATCGGCGAACCCGGCGTCGGCAAAACAGCCATCGCCGAAGGCCTGGCGCTCCGCATCGTCAATGGTGACGTGCCCGAGAGTCTCAAGAACAAGAGACTGCTCGCTCTCGACATGGGCGCACTCATCGCCGGTGCAAAATACCGTGGCGAGTTCGAGGAGCGACTCAAATCGGTCCTGTCGGAAGTTGAGGCAGCCGAGGGTGAGATCATTCTCTTTGTCGACGAAATGCACACGCTGGTCGGTGCCGGAAAGGCCGATGGCGCGATGGATGCGTCGAACCTGCTCAAGCCCGCTTTGGCCCGCGGCGAGCTCCATTGCGTCGGCGCCACCACCCTGGATGAGTTCCGCAAACATGTTGAGAAAGATGCGGCGCTTGCCCGTCGCTTCCAGCCGGTCTTCGTCGACGAGCCGACCGTCGAGGACACGATTTCGATTTTGCGCGGCATCAGCGAGAAATACGAGCTTCATCACGGCATCAGACTGACCGACTCGGCCCTTGTGGCAGCTGCGACTTTGTCGAATCGCTACATCACCGACCGATTTCTCCCGGATAAGGCGATCGACCTGGTCGATGAAGCCGCTTCACGGCTTCGTATGCAGGTCGACTCGAAGCCGGAGGCGCTCGACGAGCTCGATCGCCGCATCATCCAGCTGAAGATCGAACGCGAGGCACTGGGCAAGGAGACCGATCAGGCGTCGAAGGATCGCCTGGTGCGGCTCGAGAAGGATCTTGCCGATCTAGAGGAGCAGTCGCAGGCGCTGACCCAGCGTTGGATGGCGGAGAAGGAGAAACTTGCCTCATCGACCAAGGTCAAGGAGCAGCTCGATCAAGCCCGCGCCGATCTTGACCGGGCGCAGCGCGCTGGGGACCTGGCCAAGGCCGGTGAACTCGCCTACGGCACGATCCCCGATCTCGAGAAGGAGCTCGCCGAGGCCGAACAGAGCGGCCGCGAGGGTGGCGATATGGTCGAGGAAGCGGTGACGCCGGACCACATTGCCCACGTGGTGTCGCGCTGGACCGGCATCCCGGTCGACAAGATGCTCGAGGGCGAACGCGACAAGCTGCTGCGGATGGAGGACGAGCTTGCCAGGCGAGTCGTTGGCCAGGCAGAAGCCGTGCACGCGGTCTCGACCGCGGTGCGCAGGGCTCGTGCCGGGCTACAGGATCCCAACCGCCCGATGGGCTCGTTCATGTTCCTCGGGCCGACCGGCGTCGGCAAGACCGAGCTGACCAAGGCGTTGGCATCTTTTTTGTTCGACGACGACACGGCGATGGTCCGTATCGACATGTCGGAGTTCATGGAGAAGCACTCCGTGGCCCGGCTGATCGGGGCGCCGCCCGGCTATGTCGGCTACGAGGAAGGCGGCACGCTGACCGAGGCGGTCCGCCGCCGTCCGTATCAGGTCATCCTGTTCGACGAGGTCGAAAAGGCGCACAATGACGTTTTCAATGTGCTCCTGCAGGTGCTCGACGACGGGCGCTTGACGGACGGACAGGGCCGTACGGTTGACTTTCGGAATACCCTGATCGTGATGACATCGAATCTTGGCAGCGACTATCTGGCCAACCTCGGCGAAGATCAGGATGTCGACGAGGTGCGTGACATGGTGATGGGGGTCGTACGCGCCCATTTCCGGCCGGAGTTTCTCAACCGCCTGGACGACATCATCCTGTTCCACCGCCTCAAGCGGAGCGAGATGGGCGCGATTGTCGACATCCAGCTCAAACGGCTGCAGACGCTACTCGACGATCGCAAGGTCGAACTCGACGTTGACGACTCGGCGCGCGAGTGGCTGGCCGAGAAAGGCTACGATCCCGCCTATGGTGCCCGACCGTTGAAGCGCGTCATCCAGCGGGAGGTCCAGGATCCGCTGGCCGATCGTATTCTGGCTGGCGAGATTCCGGACGGTGCCAGGGTCAAGATCACCGGCGGAACCGACAAGCTGCTGTTCCTGCCGCGTGTGGAAGGCGGCAAGGCCGAAGAAGCCGCCGCCTGACCAAGGCAGCGCGATCAGTGACAAGGCCCGGCTCCATGCCGGGCCTTGTCTCGTGTGGCCAAGGTCGTGTGCAGCGACGCAGTCGCGCAATGGCGGCGGCGGTCCAGCGCGCTTCTCTCGCACTCAATGCGGTCTGCATTTCTTCCGGCCGGCTGACGCGCAGCCTAGTTGGTTGACGCGACCTTGGTCGGTTCAGCTTGATTGCCGAGGAGGTTGTCAATGCGCTCGCGTTCGCGATTGAAGGCGGCAAGTATCTCGTTATCGAGGACGCGGCCGCGCGGCAGTCGGATGCGCAGCGGGTCAACCGGTTTGCCGTTGACGCGCATCTCGAAGTGCAAGTGCGGGCCGGTCGAGAGTCCGGTTGAGCCGACATAACCGATTATCTGGCCCTGGCGTACCCTCGTACCCGATCGGATACCGTCGGCGAATCGCGTCTGGTGGGCGTAGGCCGTCTCGTAACCATTGGTGTGCTTGACGGTGACCAGATTGCCATAGCCGGAATGCCGCCCGACCTTTTTGACCACGCCGTTGCCGGCGGCCAGGATCGGGGTCATCCGGGGCGCGGCGTAATCAACGCCGGAGTGCATTCGCCGATATCCCAGGATCGGATGACGGCGCATACCGAAGCGCGAGCGTAGAACGCCGGCGGTAATCGGTTTACGCATCAGGAACTTTTTGGCGCTTTTCCCCTCGGCGTCATAGAAGTCGACGATGCCGTCGTCGGGCGTGCGAAAACGGTAGAACCGCCGGCTCGATCCATTCAGCGTCAGCGATGCATAGAGAATCTCCGGGTCGCTGATGTCCGGCCCTTCCTCGGACAGCGAGTGGAAGACCTCCAATGCGTCGCCGGGACTGATCCGGGCTTGAAAGTCCACATCGAAGGCGAAAATCCTCACGAGCTGGTCGATCAGCGGTTTGGGTACCTCCTGCTCCAGCGCGGTGCGATAGATCGCATTGTAGACCCGGGGCAGGGTTCCGTAAGTCTCGGCCTCGACTTCAGCCAATGCGTTGGCGTGGACCGTCGGCTCATCGGTCCGGCGGAAATCATTGTCATCGGTCCGGGCAACCGAGGCCTGGTGCGCACCGTCTTCATACATGCTGACGCGAATCGGGCGCGGTTCGGCGCCGCCGATTTCGGATCCGAATGCCATCCTGACCTTTTGCCCGGCCTTCAGCCCGTTGAGGTCAACCAGTTCCGAAAGGGCGGCCACGATGGCGTCGGCATCGGGCTCGGACACGGCGTTATCCTGCAGCAGGTCGCGAAAGGTCTGGCCTTCGGCGACCGTGACGACCTGCTCCTCCACACCCGCGCCGTCTGACGTCTTGGCGAACAGGGAGACATTCTCCTGCACGATGCTGACGCCGACCGCGGCAAACGGGTCGTCGTCGATGAGTTCGTCTCCATCGCCGGTCGTGTCATAGAAGGGCAGCGCGGCGACCTGCGTTGAGCCGTCGCCATAGGTCATCGTGGCGCGCACCATGGCTTCGACATCCTGGCGCGCGGGCGCCTGGCTGACATCAACGTCGGCGATCCCGATGGGAAAGTCGGTGACCTTTACCGAGACTTCACCGTCGACCTCGGCATCGTAGAACTGATCATCTACTGCCACCGCGTCGCCATCTTGCGGCGGCTCGGGAGCGGATGTATCGGCGAAGATCCGCAAGGCATCATAAGCCGGCACCAAGTCGTCGAACTCGGATTCGCGGGCCGAAAGCGTGGCGGCGATCTTCGCGAACGGCCGTAGCTTGATGAAATCGCGTTCGCCCTGCTTGGTCACCGTGCTGACCTGCAGGATCTGCCGGCTTGAGACCTCTTCCTGGAGAGGGTTCATCCGGTCGCCCTTTCGACCGAAGTCAATCCCACCGGGGAGCCCGGCCGTGGCCGTCGGCGCGGCATCGGGCAGGTTGGCGAACTGATGGGGGCTGGACAGCGCCGCCATGAGAGCGCCGCCCATCAGGAAAACGGAGGTCACGCCGGTAAGGATCGTGCCGCATAGCCAGCGAATGCTGACCGAACGCCTGAGCGGCGCTTCCTCGGTACTCTCGCCAACAAACAGCGGCGGTTCGGTACCAAGATCGGTCTCGCACCGCAGCGTCCCGCCGCTCAGAATCCCCCGCACGGCCGTCCCTTCACGAAATATCGTTCTGGCATGCTCGCCCAGTACCCCTGAATCGAAGGAATATCAACACTGACCGGGGCGATCGCCGGACCACCCCAAATACCTTCGATCATGATCCAATATCGTCGTCATTCTTGGCACTAATGTGGCTGATCCGGCAACCAGGCGGCGCTCGAACTGGAAAGCTGTCCATTTTCTCAATGAAAGTGTTGACAGCGCCAGCGGGCCGATCCTATATAGCCTTCATACGAGGGCGGTGGCGCCGCGGTGGCGCTGCTCTGTCCTCGTCTCTCTCTGCCTGCAGCCAGTGAGACGTGTTCGCCTCGGCGGATGTTACGGCTGCATGGGGGTCTGGGCAATTGTCGAGACTGCCGAACGACGGATCAGTCCGTCGGGTTCTTTGAAAAGTGAATAGGAAGAAAGAGAAACGTAGGCGGCGGAGTCCTTGCGGACCGGGTTGTCCTCGGGCGATCCGGTCGAAAGAGACTTCGGCGGTACTACGTTTATCAAGTTACCCGTTCGCGCTGGTCGCAAGGCTGGAGCGAATGTGTGCTTGGGACTCGTCAAGACTATGTCGAAACGTAGTGATCAGCCGAGACAAGTTCTCAGTTCAACCTGAGAGTTTGATCCTGGCTCAGAACGAACGCTGGCGGCAGGCCTAACACATGCAAGTCGAACGAGAAGCAGTCCTTCGGGATTGTGGAAAGTGGCAGACGGGTGAGTAACGCGTGGGAATCTACCCAGTGGTACGGAATAACTCAGGGAAACTTGGGCTAATACCGTATGAGCCCGAAAGGGGAAAGATTTATCGCCATTGGATGAGCCCGCGTCTGATTAGCTTGTTGGTGGGGTAACGGCCCACCAAGGCGACGATCAGTAGCTGGTCTGAGAGGATGATCAGCCACACTGGGACTGAGACACGGCCCAGACTCCTACGGGAGGCAGCAGTGGGGAATATTGCACAATGGGC
>JAAEOR010001066.1 GCA_024222895.1 Hyphomicrobiales bacterium
CGTAGGTTTGGGCGCTGTCGTTGCTCACCCCTTCGCTCACCCGAGGGATCAACCGCAGCATTTGCCGCAGCGTGGCCGCCAGTTCCGGCGGCAGGTTGAGCAGGTGAAAGCGGTTGAGGATTTGCCTGGGGTCCAGCCGGGCCGCCGGCCCCGCGCCGTAGCGAGCCAGGTAGCGGGCCAGTTCCGGGTCCAGCCGCCGCCAGTTTTGGGCCATTTGGCTCAAGGCCGCCTCCGGTGGAAAATCGGGCCGCTCCGCCGGAGACAGCGCCCGCCACAGGGCGGCGATGTCGCTTGGGCGTACTTCATCGGCCAACCGCGGCTGGCAAATCAGACGTGTTTGATCTGCCAGCCGGGCGTAGAAATCGCCGCCCGGGGGCAGGACGTAGCCGGGGAATGCTACCCCGCCGGCCACTTTGGCCAACAGCAAACCCACGGCCTCGTCGCCCAGCGGTTGGCGGGTAAACTGCGCCCGGCGCGGGTCGTGTTGCAGCCCTTGCAAAAAGCGCAGGTAGCCGTTGTCGGGCAGGTCCGGGGGCAGGTGGGCCGGCCGTTCCAGGCGCGGCTCGGCTTCGGTCAGCAGCCGCCCCAGGTCCAGAGCCAGGTACAGCGGCAGGCTGCCGGCTGCCGGCGCGGCCACTTGCAGCCAGCGCGCGCCCCGCGCCGCGCCTTCGGCGGCGCTGTGGCTTAGAGCCAGACTATTTAGTTGGGTGGTTATTCCTTCCATATAGTGACCTCGGTTTTTTGCCGGTACTTACTCGCTTGTCGGCAAATATAGCAATCCTATTTCAGTTGTAGACGTAAG
>JAAEOR010001067.1 GCA_024222895.1 Hyphomicrobiales bacterium
ACCGTGGAGATCCTCGCAAAACCGACCCCCGTTCAACGCCGCGCCTTCGACCTGCTCGCCATCAAACCAAAAATGTAGACAGTGCACGAAATAATCTTCGTGCAATTACAGTCACTTCGACAAAATCAGCCTAAAGTTCAGGCTAGACGATCAGCCCTTTCGACCCAGATGCGGGCGAAGCCAGCCTCGCAAACGGGTCTTCGGCCACGACAATGCGCACCCGACGCGAGCGGCCGACGGTCCCGGCGGAAAGAAGACGCGTTCGCAAGATCACGTACATCGCGGCGATACGATCCGGCCGTACAGGTTCAAGGACGGCGCCACGCTGCTGGCGGACTTCTGGAACAACGTCGAGCGGATTCTCGGAATCAAGGGAGTCCAAATAAATGAAAACACTGAAGATCGGGATCATGAGTTACGAGGATATGAAGGCTTACACAAAGGCCATCGCCAGGGGCGAACACAAGCGCAAGCCCGGCGAGCCGAAAATCTGGTTTACCTCGATGCAGAGCTTTGCCCGCGTCCTGTCGGAGCGGAACAGGGACTTGCTGGCGCTGATCGCCGAAGAAAAGCCTGAATCACTCCAGGAGCTTGAGGACCTGACGGGCCGCAAGGTCTCCAACCTTTCGCGCACGCTCAAGACAATGGAGCAATACGGCATTGTCACGCTGGAGCGCGGACGGCGGGGGCGCATCAAACCGCGTGTTCCCTATTCCGGGTTCCAGCTCACCATGCCACTCAGACCGCAAGCGACGGGCAAATCCGCATAAGCCGCCTCCTCGCATGCTCATGTCTTGCGGCAAGTCCGGCCGCTCGACCCTCTGTCACTGCCCTCCAAGATTCTGACTGCTCTCAACGCCAGGTCACTTGCCCGCGTTGGCGTGTGGATCATGACACACGCGGCACACCTGCCGCCACGCGCTGGCAACGGACTGCGCCAGACGAGTGCCCTGATCCCGGCTGTTCCCGGGAGAAATCACCGACAGGCGGATCACGTCGCGGCCCTTCCAGTACGCCGTCTTGACGAACACGCCGTGGTCCTCGTTAAGACGAGTCGCCAGCTGGCAAACGGCCTCCTGTGGATTGGCCGCACCGCCGGCCATCGTTGGCGCAATGACGACCTGGTTGAGGTCGACCCGGTTGACCACCCTCAGGCCAGGGATATCGGCAAGGGCGTCGGCAGCCTCGCGGGCG
>JAAEOR010001068.1 GCA_024222895.1 Hyphomicrobiales bacterium
CAAAGGTTCTTCGGCGTGCAGTGTTGGTGGTCGTAGACCACTCGCCAAGGCGCCAACGACCTTGATGATCCCGCCCATCCCAGCGGCGGTAATGAGATGACCGAGGTTCGACTTCAGTGAGCCGACAGGCAGATCATCGACTCGATCGAAAACGGAGTGAGAACTGAGCAGCTCGATGCGATCGCCGGTCGACGTTCCGGTGGCGTGGCATTCGAGAAGAGAAATCGTCGCCGGATCGATATCCGCTACTGCGTAAGCTCGACGCATTGCCGCAGCTTGTCCGTGGCTGTCCGGGGCCAGAAGTCCCCCTTTTCGCCCATCGTTCGAGAGACCGATGCCGCGGATAACGGCGTGGATGAGATTTCCGTCGCGGACGGCGTCTTCCAGCCTCTTCAGAACGACTACGCCCGCGCCTTCCGACGGAAGCAGACCATCCGCGTGGCGATTGAACGGGCGACTCATGCCTGAGGGGCTGAGGGCCTGGATCTCCGAAAAGCCAAGGTGCAGGAAAATGTTGTCTGTACCGGAAAGACCGCCGGCCAGGGCGACGTCTACCGTCCCCTCCTGCAGGTAGTCGCAAGCGAGTTTGGCCGCGTAGAGCGACGACGCACAAGCGGCATCCAGGCAAAACGCCGGCCCATCCGCCGCGAACGCGCGGGCAATCAAATGCGCCGGTCGGCCGGCCGAGAACCGATTGGCCCAGTATCGGCGCCCGGCGGCTGTGTCACGTGGCGGTAGGGTCGCCAGGCCGAGCGGCTCTTCGATCAGCACCCGATTGGCCATCTCGACCAGAGTGGCTGTCGGGTAGGCATTGTTGCCAATGACCACAGCGGCCTTGGTGCCGCCAAGATCCTCGTAGTTCGCGTCGTGAACCGCCTGGCGCGTTGCTTCCAGCAACCACTGAACCGAGCGGTCGAGAGCTACCACATCCTCATCTGGAATCATGAATCCGGCGGGTTCGAAGATCTCGTCGAATCCGGTTACAAAGCCACCACGAGATGGAACAGGCCGAGCACCGTTTCTGAAGATTTCGCCTTCGCTGCCAATGATCTTCCGAGGGTCGACCGGCCATGCTCCCGGTGGTGGCGGCGTCGTAAGATCGCGACCGTCGGCGACCGCTTCCCACAAGGCGCCGGGGTTCAATGCGCCGGGAAGAACGCATCCCTGGCCGACAATAGCGACTGGCGCGAACGACATCAGATCATCCCGGTCCAAGGCGAAATCAAATGATCGCGACGTGCTGGCCGGGAAGCGAATCGACAGGTCCCGCGAACACGATCTCTGGATGTCCGTCGCCGGCCGTGAGAAGCTCACGGGCAAAAGCAGCGGCGCCAATGTCGGAAGGAATGATCGGGATCTGATTGTCCTCGAAATAGGTACGGATGGCGTCGGTGACCATTCCGCCGTCCCAAGGCCCCCAATTAATGGCAACCACTCGGCATTCCGGGCGCGAGTTGCGGAGCGCCCATGCAGCGCGGTTCAACACTTCGTTTGCCATTGCGTAGTCGCACTGACCCGCGCTCCCGAAACGACCGGAGATCGAGGAGAAAAGGGCAATGAACTGGAGGGCATTGCTTCCACACGCCGCCAGCAGTGCCTGCAGCCCTGTGACCTTTGTGGCGAACACCGGTCCGAACCTGTTGTCGGTCTTGTCCTTGATCAGCTTGTCGGCAATCACGCCGGCGCCATGCACCAAGCCTCGGATCGGCCCCCATTCCCGCTGGACGATCGCACAACGGTGGATGACAGCCATTACATCGGTGATGTCGACGACGTGATACTCCGCCTCCGAACCGGCGTTGCGCAATGCTTCGAGCGTGGCGCGAATCTCGCGCGAGGCTGCGATCCGTGAGGCTTGTCTGGCGATCTCCTTGGGTGAAGGGCTTCGGCCCGCCGCTAGTTCCGCCCGGGCCAGCAACCCACGAATCTCCGATTCGGACGCTGTGGCGGGACAATAGGCCGGTGCCTCCACAAGTTCAGACCGCCCAAACAACGCGAACCGAAGCCGAACACCTTTGGCTAATTCGACGATCGCCTTGGCGGTGATTCCTCGGCCGCCGCCGGACACCACCACCACCGAACCTTCTTCAATCGATTCCCGCACCGCCCGGTCTTGGTCTGCGTCGATGACGCAGTGGGGAACAAGCCGACGACCGTCGTTGGGAAGCCCGACTTCAACGTCACGCCCTCCAAGCAGCACCTCATCGACGATGCGCCGACACGTCGTTCTCGGATCGAGGGAACCCGAGACCGGGTGCCGATCTCGCTCGACGTCGATCGCCTTGACCTCTGCCAATGGCCACTCATGTCTTGCGGTTTTGACCAGGCCGGTCAGTCCGCCGGCAAGCGCCGAACTGGTGTCGTGCGACGTCCGGCCAAGATCACCACCCGTATCCTGGAGCGTCACAAAACCACCACCGCCTTCGGCAAAGCGCGGCGCAACCGATCGGGCCGCGTGGAGCCCGGATAGATGAACCTCGTAGCCTGAAAGTGTGCTTGACAGGCCACTCGTGACGACGACAGCATCGACTTCACCGACAGCGCCGGAGTCGACCAGGGACGCCTTCAGGCCACGGGCATCGAGCTCGTCGGCCAGCAACTCGGCGATTTCGGGCGCGCAGTCTGTTATCGCCACGCGGCGCCCCGGTTTGAAACAATCGGGCGTGTGGCCTGACGCGGGGCTTTCCTTCAGCTCGACACGTTGGCGGGACAGGCCAAGCTTGAAGGCTCTCTCAGCGGTCTTGTCCGCCCGGTAGGCATCCACATTGACAACCACAGCCGTCTCCGGATCCGGAATCGACACGCTTGATAGTGGCGCACCACCGCTGAGGGCTTCCGCGATCTGCGCCAGGGTGCGCAGCTCGGCCAGGCGCGACGGGTCGATCTCCGGCATCGACGGTAGACGCTCACGCAACGCCGAAAGAATCTCCACCTGCTTGATCGAATCGATCCCCAGCTCCGCCTCGAGGTCCATGTCGAGGTCCAACATCTCCGGCGGATAGCCGGTCTTCTCCGCTACAACCGAGCGCACAGTGTCGCCAATCTCGGCAACTGCGGTCATCGGAACCGCCGAAGCCTTCACCGGTGTTGGTTCCGGTTGAGGCACGACGGCGACCGGTGACATGGGCTCCGATGCGGACGCACTGCCGCCGAGGGCTCCGGCGATCTGCGACAGAGTGCGCAGCTCCGCTAGCCGCGACGGATCGATCTCCGGCATCGACGGCAGGTGCTCGCGTAGCGCCGACAGGATCTCCACCTGCTTGATCGAATCGATCCCCAGCTCCGCCTCGAGGTCCATGTCGAGGTCCAACATCTCCGGTGGATAGCCGGTCTTCTCAGCCACCACCGAGCGCACCGTGTCGCTGACATCCGCGCGCGCGGCCGTCGGAGCCGACGCGGCTTGCACTTGCGACGGTTCCGGCCTGGCGGGAACTGACAACACCGCCCCCGACGCAGGCGCACCACCGCTGAGAGCACTCGCGATCTGCGACAGGGTGCGCAGCTCCGCAAGCCGCGACGGATCGATCTCCGGCATCGACGGCAGACGCTCGCGCAGCGCCGACAGGATCTCCACCTGCTTGATCGAATCGATCCCCAGCTCCGCCTCAAGGTCCATGTCGAGGTCCAACATCTCCGGCGGATAGCCGGTCTTCTCGGCCACCACCGAACGCACCGTGTCACCAACACCCGCGACAGCGGCCATGGGAACCGCAGCCGGCCGCGCGGGTGCGGGGACCCATGCACCTGCGGTTGGTGAGCGGGATGCAGCAGCTTCCGGCGCCCCGACCGGTTGGTTCAAAACCGGGCTGGGTTTTGCCTCCTTGACGAGTGGACCGTTTGCAGACGGCGCAGTTGGTGGGGCTACCGGAGCCACATCGGTTGACGTCGGATCACTATCGGACGTCAACGGGCGCCGGACCTCGGCAGACCTCGGCGGATACGGTTTCTTGTAGTTCGCGCCGTTGAGCCAGATTGCATGCTTGGGCGGCACAGGGGTCGGTGCCGGTCCCGGCGCCTCGGCCCAGAGGTAGTTCAGGTCCATTGCGACCCCGGCAACGGCCAGGCGGCCGACGGCGCGAAGCAGCGCGTGAGTGTCGTCGATCGACGAGTCGTCAATCGCAACCGCCACATGATGCTTTGCGTCGAGAATCTGCCCGACCAGGGTCTTCAGCACCGACTTCGGTCCAACTTCGACGAAGACCCGAACGCCCTGCGCATACATGGCGTCGATCATCTCGCGAAACCGAACCGGCTTGGTCAGCTGATCAGACGCAATCGCCTTGATGTGGGCAACATCGCTCGGATAGGCCTGCGCTGTGGCATTGGCAAACACCGGTATCGACGGTGGGGCAAGGCACGTTTCTTCAAGGGCGGCCGACATGTCCTCAGCCGCCGATGCGACGATCGGTGAATGGAATCCGGTGGCGACCGGCAAATGACTGGTGCGCAGCCCCATCGCCTCGAGTTGTTGTGCGACAGAATCCAGAGCAGACTTTGTTCCGGACAGGACAACCTGGCCGGGGCCATTGTCATTGGCAATGACGACATCACCGTCGGTCGACCGGAGCGCAGCCTCGACCGCGTCGATCCCCGCCAGCACAACCAGCATCCCAGAATCGCTGCCTCCTGCGGCGGCGGCCATCGCGGCCCCGCGATCGCGTGCCAGGGCGATCGCGGCCTCCGCACCGAAAACGCCCGCCGCATGCAGCGCGATGATTTCCCCGAAACTATGGCCGGCAACCACCGCCGGCTTGATCGCGAGTTTGTCGAGAACTGCAAGCTGCGATAAGGCCACAGCTGCAATCGCCGGCTGGGCATTCTCGGTCGCAGTGAGAGTGCGTTCCTGATCGGCGCGGGTTTCTTCGTCGAAGGATGTAGGTGCGAAAACGACGTCGGACAGACGTTTCGAATCCAATCGAAGGACCGCGTCGGCGCGTTCCCAAGCCTCGCGGGCGCAATCATACGTCATCGCAAGATCAGCGCCCATATTCACGTACTGGCTGCCCTGTCCGGAGAACAGGAACGCTACGTCACCAGCTTCACCCGTACCGATTTCGAGCATGATGTCAGGTGCCGCCAGCGGCTCTCCCCTGGTAAGCGACACCAACCCGGTCTGGATCTTGACGCGGAGATCATCCGCAGAGTTGGCGACTGCCGCCAGGCGGAACGGGCTCTCATTGTTGAACGAGCCGGCGGATTCCTTTGCGTGATGCGCAAGGTCTGCATCGGAAATAGGCGCCGAGAGACGTTCTTCGATCGCTGCGCGAAGCCCGTCGGCGCTTGCTGCGGAGAACACGAACAGCTCTGCCGGCGACGTCCGATATTTCGATGGAATGGCGGCGGCGCCCGCATATTCTTCAACGGCGACATGAAAGTTCGACCCACCGAAACCGAAGGAGCTGACCGACGCGCGCCGCGGCGGATCATTGGCAGCGCGGACCCAGGGTCGCGCCGTGGTGTTGAGGTAAAAGGGCGAACCATCAATGGCGAGCCTGGGGTTCGGTTCAGCGACGTTGATCGTCGGCGGAAGCACCTTGTGATGAAGCGCCAGGATGACCTTGATCAGACCGGCGGCACCGGACGCCGATTTCGTGTGACCGATTTGCGACTTGACCGAGCCGAGCGCGCACCAATGTTCTGATCCGGCGGCGTCAGCTCCAAAGACCTCGCAAAGCCCGCCGAACTCGGCCGCATCGCCGGCGCGGGTTCCGGTACCGTGTGCTTCGACCAGCCCGACCGTGCGCGGTGAGTAGCCCGCCATTTCATAGGCGCGGCCGAGAGCTAGTGCTTGACCGCCGGAGCGCGGCGCATAGACGCTCGTTCCGGACCCATCCGAAGACGTGCCGACGCCGCGGATAACAGCGTAGATCGGATTGCCGTCGCGTTCGGCATCCTCCAGCCGACGCAGTGCAAGGATGCCGCACCCCTCGCCCATCAGCGTTCCATCCGCATCCGATGAAAACGGGCGGCAGGCGCCGCTTGGCGACATGGCCGGGGTCTTTGAAAAGCACATGTACATGAAGATGGCGTTGAGGGCGTCGGCGCCGCCGGTCAGGACCAGATCGGACTCGCCCAGCGACAACTCCTGCATGGCGTGTTTGAGCGCCGCGAGCGAGCTCGCGCAGGCTGCGTCGGCGGTGAAGTTGGTGCCCTTCAAGTCGAGCCGGTTGGCAATGCGACCGGCTACGACGTTGCCCAGCAGGCCCGGGAACGTGCTCTCCCGCCAGTCGGTGTAATGGCTGGCGATGTTATCGGCGATCCGATTGGCTTCGTCGTCTGCGATCCCCGCCTCGGCCATCGCTTTCAGCCAGATCGGACGATTGAGCCGGCTGGCCATGTCGCCGATCAATTCGGTTCCGGCGGCGACGCCGAGAATGACGCTGGTGCGCTCTCGATCGATCTCGCTGAAACCGGTCCGCGTCGCCTCGGCGAGAACCTGCTTGGCGACATACAGCGCCATCAGTTGGACAGTGTCGGTCGTCTCGATGACCGTTGGCGGCGTGCCGAATTCCACAGGGTCGAACGCAAAGTCGGGGATGAAGGCGCCGCGGCGCGAGTAGGTCTTGTCGGGCCGCGATGGATCCTCATCGTAGTGATCGGCCACGCGCCAATGTGTTTCCGGGACTTCCGAAGTGGTATCGCGGCCTTCGAGAACATCGCGCCAGTAACCCACCGTTGTCCCCCGTCCCGGGAACATCGCGCCAATACCTACGACAGCGATGGGTGTCGTTTGTTTCGTGTGCTGCTCAGTCACTGTCTAAGTCCCTTGGTCCATCCGAGTGTGATGCGCGTCGGCGCAAATGCGTGGTGATGATCGGCAACGTCGATGCCGGAAAGACGGAGCTGTTGAACTCGGGTCGCGACGCACGCACCTTCCAGAAGGTTGAGCGCGATCTGCCCGACCGTTCTGTTTTCCGGTTCCTCAAGGAACGAGTTTCGGGCCCATGCGTTGAACGAGCCCATGGCCGGCCCGCACCAGATTTGATAGTCCGCGCTTCGATCATCGCGGCCCTCGCACGCCCATCGTGCTGCCATGAAAAGATATCGACGGAAGGTCAGAGCCATCTGCAGCTTGGGATCGCCGTCAGCCTTGACTGCAAGAGGTGGATTCGACGTGGCGTGGTAGGCACGAGTCTGGGCCCAGGCCTCCTCGCAGGTCTCCATGAAGACCTGGCCTTCGAGCCAGGCGCGCTCCTTCACGGGAACCGCCTCGAAGCCTGCATTTCGGCGGTAGATCTCGTAAAGTCTCTGCGCCTTGATCGGAAACATCGTGCCCTTCTTCAGCACCTGCACCTTGCCGCCGCGCTCGAACATGTCGGCTGCCGGTGCCATCATCACATCGGAGAAGTCGCAGCCAGCGAGCAGGGCACGACCCTCGTCGGAGAGGCCGGATTCGATAGCTGCCTGATTGACCGAACCGGTCAGGACATAGTCGGCTCCGAGCTGAAAGGCTGCGGCGACTGCCTGCGGCGTGCCCAGGCCACCGGCCGCGCCAAGCCGGATTGGCCGCTCGTAACGATGTGTGTCAACCAGCCTGTTCCGCAGCGAGGCGATGATTGGAAAGAGGGCCGGCAGCGGCCGATTGTCGGTGTGGCCGCCGGAATCCGCCTCGACGGTAACGTCTTCCGAGATAGGCAGTTTGCTCTGCAGTTCGGCCTGTTGCGACGAGATTCGCCCCGCTGCCGCCAGCTCACGCAAGAGGTCGGCAGACGGTGGCGCCATGAACTTGCCAGCCACTTCCGGTCGCGAAATCTTGGCGAAGACATGCGTGGTGCGATCGACGTTTCCCGAGCTGACGACTGTCAGTCCGTGGGCCGAGTAGCGGACGATCTCTGGCGAGAGATCCATGAACGCCGAGGCTGAGACCCGCGCAACCGATTGCTCCAGATACAGGTCGACCATCTCCCGCTCGCGCTCCGGGCGGTTGGGCGAATGGATCAGGTTCGATCCCCAAGGCGCATCCCCGGTAATGTTTGCCCGTATTTCGTTGATCGCATCGGCAACCACCGGCGGCCGCAGGCCAGCGGCGCCAAAGAAGCCCATCAGCCCGTGTGAGGCGGCTTCGCTGACCATGGGCGCGGTAGTGATGCCCTTCGCCATTGCACCGACGACATAGGGGAAACGACAGTTGTGGTGGGTCGTGAAACGCCGGGTCCCTAGCCACTCGGGATAGATCGGAGGAAGCACGGCAACCAGAGACGATCCGCCATCACCGCCGCCCGGCACTGACCTCGACAATTCGGGGCTCGTTTGGTGTACGAGGCCCACCGCATGTCGGCCCGCGGAAGACGCATACACCGCGACGGGAACGCGCACGTCGAGGACGTTGTTATCAGCCTGATGGCTCCCTTCGGCCGCCGGGGCTTCGCCTGCCTCCCGGCCGACTACCTGAACCACAGCGGTGCTACCGTTGCCATTGGCACCGGCCCTACCGAGACCGCCGATAACGGTCCCTGCCGCACGGCCGCCGGCCACGTGATTGCTCCCGTTGACCAAAGCAGTGATCGCCTGCTCGGACATTCCATCTCCCAAAATTCTCGGCCAATGAGCCCTGCCTCGGCGTCTCGTCGAGGCCCAAACGCATCGTTCGCAGTCCCGCAGCCAAGGTAGCAAGCCAATCGCTGTCTCGGCCGCGGACACAATCGATGCGGACCCATGACCGAAACTGAACAAACAGAATTCGCCGGAATTGCTCACCGCCGGGCGCGCGTCTAAGCATCCGGGTAGTGAGAATTGCTATCTATCAGCCGTATCTTGCCATTCCTTGACGTTTTATCTCATATTTGATTCATTTCTTGAATATATACCTCCCCAGCCGCACAAAATTCGTGACATTTCGCTTCACTGAAGAATAGATATGTAGCAGATCTGAAAAACGTCAAGAAAAAAAAATTGAATGCAATTTTCTTAATAACAACAATATCGGATTGCGAAATACGTTCGCGACAACGCCTCGAATCGACGCAGTGTTTACGTAAAAGGTCGCGTACAGCACAATCCCGCCCGGGGGAACCACTTCTTTTTTTGGGTGTCTGCCCTTGTCTCTGTACGAGCTTTGTCTCTTGCGTAGCAAGTTGGCGGGGCATGTCAGCCCGAATCCACCGCCACCATGGCGGTCAATCCGGGGAAAAGGTTCAACGACCAGGCGAACACCAAGCTGCGCCCAGACAAATAGCGTGTCGAAAGGCGTTGCAACCGAACATCCATCTCACGGCGACGACGCAACCCTAACCGAAACGCTCAATGACTTCGGTCGAACGGGCGAACCAGATTGAGCGCCTCTCGATTGAGCTCCAGGCCAAAACCCGGGCCTGACGGGAGTTCGATGAACCCCCGTTCGGACAGGGGCTCATTCTTGAACATGGTGCCGAAATTTGGCTCGATCCGATCCGCCATGGCGCTCATCATCATGAACTCAGCCAGTTTGATGTGATCAAACGCCATGGCCATGTAATAGCCGTAGACTCCGCACCCGTGTGGTACCACCGCAACGGACTGGGCACTGGCCAAGGCCACTACCTTCGAAAACTCGGTCGGCCCACCCATCCACATAATGTCCGGCTGAAGCAGATTCACTCCGGCATCGATCAGCTGCTGGAAGCCGTATTGTGAATATTCATGCTCGCCGGTGGCAAACCTGATGTTGCTCCCCTGGTCGCTTAGATTTCTCGCCAGTTTCGCGTGGCCGGCATAGTCGTCCGGCATCAGCGGTTCTTCCATCCACCTTGGGCCGTAGATCTCCAGTCTGGAGGCGAGTTCGCTCGCATAGTCACTGGTCAGCGCCATGTAACAATCGATCATGAGCGGAAAATCAGGACCGACCTTTTCTCTCCAGCCTGCAATGAACTCGACATTTCGCCGGATGCCGCACATG
>JAAEOR010001069.1 GCA_024222895.1 Hyphomicrobiales bacterium
CAGGACCGGCGCGATCGCATTGTCCATGAAGCGGCCGATCCGGGTCTCCAGTTCCAGGCCGGCGTCGGGTCGTTCGGTGATCAGCCTGTTCCAGGCGACCGTCGCGGTTGGATTCAGGCACGCCATGTTGGAGTAGGCGCCATGGGCGCCGCGGGATCGGCCGCTGGCCATGTGGTGACCGGGAATGAACACCGACAGCCGCGCGATCACCGGCGCCATCGCTTCGTACCAGCCGGCATCGCCGCCGGCGCATTTGACCCCGACCAGTTGCGGAACCGCCTCGGCGAGGTCGAGGTAGTCGGCCGGGGTCAACACGGTCTTGGCGTGGGGCGGGTTGTAGAGAACCAGGCTGATATCTCCAGCGACGTCCGCGCACCGGGCGAGGAACCGTCGGGCCGTCGCCAGGTCGATCGGTGTCCAGTCGGGAAGGATGATCTGCAGCGCTCCTGGATTCAGCGATGCGGCGAAGCGGATCCGTTCCAGGGTCGCCGCCGGGAGCGGGTGGGTGGCACCGAGCTGGAAGGCCAGGGCGTGGTCTTCGCACAACCGGGCGACCCGGGTGCTGACCTCGCGGAAGTCGGCGTCGGACTGGCAGTGGAACTCGGCAGCGGTGCCGTTGGTGTAGACGCCGTCGACACCGGCCTCGGCATAGGCGGCCACCTGCTCGTCAAGGCAGGAAGAATCGATCCGGCCGGCTTCGGTGACGCGGAGCAGCACCGTCGCCCAGACGCCGCGAATGTCGGTGGCCCGAAGCGGCTTCAGCGATCGACTCCCTGGTTTTACTCGGCCGCCTGCCTCACATGATCGTCGAGCCAGGCGTCGAGCCGGACCAGCGACTGCGTTGACGGCGGGCTGAAGGGGCGGCGGCAGGGACCGACGGGAATACCAAACCGGTTGAGCGCGTGTTTGAGGCCGGAGAGGACGCCGGTCTCGAACAGGATCGCGATCAGGTCGTTGGCCTTCGCCTGGAGTCGGCGGGCGGTGTGAATGTCGCCGGCCTCGATCGCCCGGTGAATGCCGACATAGGCATCGCCGATCAGGTTATAGGTGCTGCCGATGCCGCCGTCGGTACCGATCGCGGCAGCGCCGATAAACATCTCGTCGGTGCCGAAATAGAAGTGCTTGTCGGGAGCCGCCTGGCGGAGCTGCGAAAACTGAAAGAGGTTGCTCGCCGTGTATTTCATCCCGGCAATCCGGTCGTCCTCCAGCAGCCTGAGGCAGTCCTCGGTCTTCATCTCGACGCCGGTCAGCACCGGGATGTTGTAGATGATCAGTGGCAGGTCGCAGGCGTCGACGATGGCCCGGTAGTAGTCGATGATGTCGTCGAAGGCGTGCTTGTAATAGAATGGCGGCACTGCAGAGATCGCCTGATAACCAGTGTCGCCGGCGACCCGGGCGAGCGCCACGGCGTCGTCGGTGGCGGCGGCGCCGACATGGGCGATGAGGGTGCATCGCCCCCGGCCGCAGTCCGCCAGTTCGCGCAGCATCAGGGTCCGTTCCTCGCGGCTTTGCAGAACGCACTCGCCGGTACTACCCCCGGCATAAACGCCGTCGACACCCTGGGCGATGATGAAGTCGAGAAGCGGGGCGACACCCTCCACGGACAGCGAAGCATCGTCTTTGAAAGGGGTCAGCATCGCCGCAAAAATCGCGCCCGGAATGGTCATTGTGCCACCTCCGGTGCTTGGTTCAGCTCAGGCAGCCCGGTGTTTCCCATTGCGACATGTCCTGTCGTCGACACTTTTGTGAAGCGCTCATCGGTATGCGAAAAAAACTTTTTGGTCAACTAAAACGAAATATCTAGACACAAAAATGGATTTATGTTCTCCTAAATTTGGGTTTTTGGGAGGAGCCAGCCGACATGAACGCTGAGGTCAATGCCTCGGAAATCGCCAGGACCCTGGCATCGGACGTGCACCGTGGCGCTTTGCGTCCCGGCGACATGTTTCCGTCCGAGCGGGAGCTTTGCGAACGGTTCGGAGTCGGTCGCAATGTCGTGCGCGAGGCGATGACCATCGTTCAGAGCATGCAGCTTGCCGATCATGCCAAGGGCAAACGGCCCCGGGTGGTCTCCCCGACTCTCGGACAAGTCATGAACGGCGTTGCCGAAGCGGCCCGGTTTTTCTTCACCGGTAGCGAAGGCATGGCCCATATGGAGCAGGCGCGCCTGTTCCTGGAAACCAGCATGCTCCGCTACGCGGTGGTGCACGCCACCAATGCCCAGATCGCCAAGATGGTCGCCGCGATCGAGGAGTGCGACGCCAACATCGCGGATCATGAGGGCTTCCGGGAATCCGACGTCCGGTTCCACCGGGTGCTGGCCGAAGTGCCGGGCAATCCGATCTTCGTGGCGCTGCACGAGGCGTTCGTCGAGCGGATGATGAAGGCACGGCCGGTGCTTGACGCGTTCGAAGCGAGAAACCGTATCAGTAATGACGAGCACAAGGATATCGTTACCGCGATCCTCGACAAGAAGGCCGATCAGGCGGTGGAGACACTCAACCGCCATCTGACCCGCAACTACGGGTCCAACTTTCGCCAGACTCTTGACCGCCAGACGGTCGCGGATGGCGACACACCATGACGACAACCATCACAAAGGAAGGAAGACCGATGCGCAAATTCCTAGGCGTTGCCGCACTCGCGGCAGCCCTGCAGATGACCACGTCTTATGCAGTGGCCCAAAAAGTGAACCAGCTCTCTGACGAGCGGGTCCGCCAGGCGATCGCCTATGCGATCGATATGGAGACCATCGTCGACACACTGTTCGAGGGCAAGGCGATTGTCGCGGATTCGATGATCCCGAACGGCGCCTGGAAGGCCGACGGCCTGAACGCCTATGCCTACGATCCGGACAAGGCGCGCGCGCTTCTGGAAGAGGCCGGCTGGGACGACAGCCAGGTCCTCGACGTCGTCTATTACTACGGCGACCAGCTCACCGCCGACCTGATGGTGGCGATGCAGGCCTATCTCGCCGATGTCGGCGTTCAAATGACCTACCGAAAACTCGAAGGCGATGTCGGTGGGCAATTGAACGTTTTGCCGGCGGACGGTTCGGACACCAGTGCCATCGAGTGGGATATTGCCTATGGCGCCCGCGCCGCGCTGGCTCTGCAGGAATACTATAACGGCTACCAGAGCGGTAAAAGCTCATACGTCCCGGGTAACGACACGCTCGACTCGCTGGTGAACGGCATCAACGCCTCGGTCGATCCGGAGGCGCAGAAGGCTGCCTTCGCCGAGTTCGAACGCTATGAGAATGAGGCACTGTCCGATATTCCGCTCTATTACCAGCAGCTCTTCGTCTACGAGAGCAACCGGATGAGCCGGGAAGGTGGCGAGTACGGCAACGACCAGTTCAACTACGACTGGAACATCGTCAACTGGACGGTCGAGCCGGACGGCGACGGCAAGAAGGTCCTCTACACCAACAGCGCGCCGGCCCAGTTCTTCGAGCATCCCTGGCTGAACCCCGGCATCTATGTCTGGTCGAAGGTCGGGTTCGACCATCTGCTGACCGCCGACGGCTCCCTGGTTCCCTCCGACGTTCAGCTGGCCGAAAGCTATGATGTTGCCGAAGACGGCATGTCGGTTACCTTCACGATGAAGGACGGTCTGACCTGGCATGACGGCGAGCCACTGACCGCCGACGACGTGAAGTGGTCGATCGAGACCGCCATCAACGTGCCTGGCATCAGTCCGGTATTTGCCAAGACGTTCGACTCCATCGAAGGGGCGGCCGCCTTCAAGGAAGGCAATGCCGACAGCATCTCCGGCATCAGCGTCGACGGCAACGACGTTGCTATCACCTTCGGTTCGCTCGATCCGAACTTCCTGCTGACATTCAGCCAGTTCCCGCCGCTGCCCAAGCATCTGCTCGACGGTGTGAACCCGCTGGAGTTCCAGCAGAATCCGTTCTGGCAGAGCCCGGTCGGCTCAGGCCCCTTCAAGATCGAGGAAGTCCAGATGAACGACTTCGTCCGGTTCGTGCCGTTTGCGGACTATCATGGCGGTGTTGCCAAGGTTGACGAGATCGTCGCCTATCCGAGTGGCGAGAACGATGCCAACGTTCTCAAGAACGCTGCCGCCGGCCGTCTCGATTTCGGCTTCACCAAGTCGGTGGCCGATGTCCAGGCGCTGGAGGACATGGAGCATATGCGGGTGATCCCGGCCGACATTCCCTACACCCGGTCGCTGCGCGTCAACGGCTACCCGATGAAGCCTGAATAGGCTCGGCTCAACAAGAGCGGGATCAAATTCAATCTGATCCTGCTCTTGTCCGCCCTTGTTTTTCGCTCTTTCCGGGCGGAAAAGTGGGGCCACTTTTCCTGAAAACGCTCCTGAGGGCTGCGACCCGATCCGGGCCGCAGCCGATCAACTCCGACCGGGAAACCAACCGTGCTCACCTACATCATCAGACGGGTGATGATCCTCGTCCCGATGCTGTTGATCATCAGTTTCCTGGTGTATCTGGGCCTTGAGCTCACCCCCGGTGATGCGGTCTCTCACATGATCAGTCCGGAAATCTCCGGGCAGATCAGCGCCGAGAAATACGAGGAGATGCGCGAGGCGCTGGGTCTCAACAAGACCTTCATCGAGCGCTACGGCATCTGGCTCGGCAACGCCGTGCAGGGCAATTTCGGCTACTCCCTCTCCGGCGGTGTGCCGATTTCCGAAATCGTTCTCGACCGCCTGCCGGCGACGCTCGAACTGTCGATCGCCGCCCTGCTGATCTCGACTCTACTCGGCTGCACCCTCGGTGTGATCAGCGCGCTGAAGCGCGGCTCGGCCACCGACAGCGGCCTGACTGTGGTCGGCATGTTCGGTGTCTCGATTCCGGAGTTCTTCTTCGGCCTGGTGGCGATCCTTGTCTTCGCGCTGCATCTGTCGTGGCTGCCGGTCGGCGGACGGCTGATGCCGGGATACGAGACCTTCTTCGATCGGCTTCCGCATCTGGTGCTACCGGCCCTGGTCCTGTCGCTGATGATGACCGCCGGTGTCATGCGCTACTCGCGGTCGTCGATGCTCGACTCGCTGTCGAAGGAGTTTATCCGGACGGCGCGGGCCAAGGGCCTGCCGGAGTGGCGGATCAACTTCATCCACGGCTTTCGTGTCGCCCTGACGCCGGTGATCGTCCTGATCGGCTTTCGCCTGCCAACGCTGGTCGGTGGCTCGGTGATCATCGAGCAGGTGTTTCAGTGGCCGGGCATCGGCGCCGAGTTCATTGCCGCGGTGCGCGGCGCCGACTATCCGCTGGTGATGATGATCGCCCTGTTCTCGGTGTTCGCCATGCTTGCCGCCAGCCTGATCATCGACGTGCTCACCGCGCTGATCGATCCGCGCGTCCGGCTTGGCGAAAAGTAGGGGGCAGAGTCTTGACCACCCGCGCCCTCAACCGCCAATTCGACCGCATCCGGGTGATGGAGGACGCCGGCCAGTTCGCCTCGCGCGGCGGTAGCCGCGCGCTCCGCAAGCTGCTCAACAACCGGCTGGCGGTGGTCGGGCTGGTGCTGTTCACCGTCATTCTGCTGATGGCGATCTTCGCGCCGCTGCTGACCTCCTACGATCCGCTCAAGATCAACCTCCGCGCCATCCTGCAGCCGCCGTCGTGGGAGCACTGGTTCGGCACCGACACCACCGGACGCGACGTTTTCGCCCGGGTTCTCTATGGCGGCCGGGTGTCAATCCTGGTCGGCCTCGGCAGCGCCCTCCTGGCCGCAACCATCGGCGCCGGGATCGGCTGCTACACCGGCTACAAGGGCGGCTGGGTCGACGTGATCGCGCTCCGGATTTCCGAGATCTTCATGTCCTTCCCCCAGGTCATCCTGGTGCTGCTGCTGGTGTCGATCGTCGGCCAGAGCCTGATCAACCTGATCATCATCTTCGTGATGACAGGGTGGGGCGCCATGTACCGTCTGGCCCGCGCCCGCATGCTGTCGCTGCGTGAGGAAGAGTATGTCCAGGCGCTGCAGAGCTTCGGCCTCTCGACCCCCAAGATCTGCTACAAGCACATCCTGCCCAACACCCTCGGACCGATCATGGTCAACGTCACGCTGACCACGGCGATGTTCATCCTGGCCGAGGCCGGCCTCAGCTTTCTCGGGCTTGGCGTACCGCTCAACATTCCGACCTGGGGCAACATCCTCAACGTCGCCCAGGATCTCCGCGTGCTTCAGAACAATTGGTGGATGTGGCTGCCGGTCGGCCTGATGATCTCGCTGTTTGTTCTGAGCGTCAATTTCATCGGCGACGGCCTGCGGGATTCCACCGACCCGTCACAGCAGGGCTGAGGGACATGGCGAACGACGTCGCGCTCAGCGTCAAGGACCTCAAGACATTCTTCTATACGGAGCGGCGGCTGAACCGGGCGGTCAACGGAGTCTCCTTCGAGATCAAAAAAGGCAAGACCCTGTGCATCGTCGGAGAGAGCGGTTGCGGCAAGTCGGTGACCGCCTCGACCATCATGCAATTGCTGCCGACGCTGTCGCGGATCGAGGAAGGCGAGATCGTCTACCACTCCGATCGCGGCGACATCCGCATCGACCAGCTGGAGCGCGACGGCAAGCAAATGCGCGCCATTCGCGGTTCGGAAATCGCGATGATCTTCCAGGATCCGATGACGGCGCTCAATCCGGTCTACACCATCGGCTTCCAGATCGGTGAAAGCCTGACCTACCACACGGATCTCAGCCGGTCGCAGAAGCGTGCGCGAATCGTCGAGCTGCTCAAGAACATGGGCATCCCCCTGCCGGAAAAACGTGCCGGCGAGTTCCCCCACAACTACTCCGGCGGCATGCGCCAGCGGGCGATGATCGCCATGGCGATGTCGTGCAACCCGAAAATCCTGATCGCCGACGAACCAACAACGGCGCTCGACGTGACCATCCAGGCGCAGATTTTCGAGTTGATGGATACGCTCAAGCGGGAGCATGACACGGCAATCATGCTGATCACTCATGACATGGGGGTGGTGGCCGAACTCGCCGACGAGGTGGCGGTGATGTATATGGGCAACATCGTCGAAGCCGGCACGGTCGACGATGTGCTGCGCCGGCCGCGTCATCCTTATACCCGGGCGCTGCTCGACTCGATCCCCGTCCTTGGCCGCGGCAAGAACCAGAAAATCCAGTCGATCCGCGGCTCGACCCCCGACCCGTATGACCGTCCGGTCGGCTGCCAGTTCGCGCCGCGCTGCGACTACGCCACCGACGCGTGCAAGGCCATGCCGGACGAAGAGAATATCAGCGACACCCACCGGATCATGTGCTGGAACTACGAGGAGATCGCCGCACGTGACTGAGCCCGCCGACGACATTCTCACCCTGCGCGGCGTCAAGACCTACTTCCCGGTCAAGGAAGGGGTGTTCAAGCGCACCGTCGGCCACGTCAAGGCGGTGGACGGCGTCGATCTGGATGTGCGCCGCGGCGAGGTTCTCGGGCTGGTCGGCGAGAGCGGTTGTGGCAAGACCACCCTGGGCAAGTCGATCCTCCAGCTGGTGCGCTCAACCGATGGCGACATCACCTTCAACGATACCGACGGGACGGTCGAACTCAGCGGTCTCGACAGTGAGGCCCTGACGCCCTACCGCAAGAAGTTGCAGATCGTCTTTCAGGATCCGCACTCCTCGCTCAACCCGGCTTTCACCATCTTCGGGTCGCTGGAGGATCCGCTGAAGAAATACGGTGTGCGATCGCGTAAGGAGCGGCGCAAGATCATCGGCGACCTGCTGGAAGCGGTGAACATGCGACGGGAATACATGGACCGCTATCCGCACGAGTTTTCCGGCGGCCAGCGGCAGCGTATCGGTATTGCCCGGGCGCTGTCGGTCGATCCCGAACTGATCGTCTGCGACGAGGCGGTCAGCGCCCTCGATGTCTCGATCCAGGCGCAGGTCCTGCAGCTGCTCATGGACCTGAAGGCGGAGCGGAACCTCACCTACATCTTCATCACCCACGATCTCAGCGTCACCGAATATATCTGCGACCGGATCGCGGTCATGTATCTCGGGCGGATCGTCGAGCTGGCGACGTCGGAGGATCTCTACGCCGACACCCTGCATCCCTATACCCAAGCGCTGCTCTCGGCCATTCCGGTGGCCGACCTCGACAAGCAGACCCATCGGATCGTGCTGGAGGGCGATGTCCCGAGCCCGGTCAATCCGCCGTCCGGCTGCCCCTTCCATCCCCGCTGCCGGCTGGCCGTCGATCGCTGCCGCACCGAGGTGCCGGCGCTGAAGACCTATCTCATCGACGGCCGCGAGCATCTGGCTGCCTGCCACCTGGTCGAGCACGAGCCGGTGGCGGACTGAAGCTGTTCCAGACCCTAGTCTCGTGGCCCGACGCCGACATTTGCTACCCTCTTGCAGCGGTCGACCAAGCAAATGTCGGAGTCACAAGGACCACCCGCAACTGTTTGAGTCTCGTTCTGTTGCACTGTGATTGTGCCACTCCAGAGGAATCCCGCTGATCGACGAATCATCTCGGATTTCGCTGTGTCATCCGGCCAGTCGGGAAGTTGGCTTAATCCCGCTTAATGCCAAGGGCCTTTGATATTGTCGGCAGACGAGTTTGGGCCATCAGACGGGTCAATATCAAGGACCCTTGGCACTAGCCGCATCGCCGACCACAGGATCGACGAACTGCTGCCGTGGCGGTATGGTCAGGGAGAGTAAGCACAGCGACGTCTCGGACGCTCACGGAGCTGATCATGACTGAGGCGAAGCGCGACCCCAGCTGGCTGGGACTCTTCTTCGAGGAGCAATGGCTGCATGCATGTGGGCTGATCGTACTGCTGTCGGCATGCTATTTGGCTACCCAGTTGCCCGAGATCCGGCAAGGCCAACTGTGGGGCATTTCGTCGTCCGGTTGGTTCTGGATCGCGATGCTGACGGCGGTCGTGCATCAGCTTTATGTCTGGCTTTGCTGGCGTCTGGAACTGCACGGTGGGCACCTCACCCGCACGCTCGGTCTGCGCGCATTCGGGGCCTACGCGTTCGGTTTCGCGATCATCGGCATCTCTCGCGTGTTGACGGTTTTTCTGTTGGCCTACGCCAACCAGGGCAGTTTTTCATTCGACCCGCTTCTGCTGAAAATCGCAGCCATTGTTGCCTTGTTGCCCGCGCTCTATCTCTTCTACTCGGTGAAGCGTTACTTTTCGTTCACCCGCGCCCTTGGCGCGGATC
>JAAEOR010001070.1 GCA_024222895.1 Hyphomicrobiales bacterium
AATGGCTGGTCCATGACGCAGAGCTACCCGATCGGTGTTCTGTTCTCGACGACCGGCCCCTACGCGTTGCTGGGCCGTGATGCTTTCGACGGCGCGCTCATGGCGCTGACCGAGATCAACGAGGATCCGGCCTATCCCTTTGACCTCGTGCCGCTGACCGGCGATCCGGAAGGCGCGGCCGACTGCTACCAGACCATCTGCGACCGCCTGATCGGCGACGGCGCCCGGCATATTGTCGGCGGCATCACGTCGTGGAGCCGCAAGGAGATGATCCCGGTCGTCGAGAAGGGAAACGCACTCCTCTGGTATCCGTGCCCCTATGAGGGTTTCGAATGCTCGGACCGGGTGGTCTACCTCGGCGCTTGCCCCAATCAGCACATCGTCCCGCTCTTCGATCATGTCGTGCCGCGCTTCGGCGCCCGCGCCTTCCTTGTCGGCTCGAACTACATCTGGGGCTGGGAGACCAACCGCATCGCCCGCAAGCTGCTCGAGGATCGTGGCGGCTCCGTCCTCGGTGAGCGCTACCTGCCGCTCGGTCAGGAAGATGTCGACCGGATCGTCGCCGAGATCGAGGAAACCCGCCCCGACTTCATCCTCAACACTCTGATCGGCCCTTCGAGCTACGCCTTCCTTCGCGCCCTCGGGGCGCTTGCCAAACGGGACCGGCGTTTTGCGCCGGACCGTTGCCCGGTGGTGAGCTGCAACCTTGCCGAATGCGAGCTCGGCAGGGTCGGACCGGCCGGCATCGGCCAGATCTGCACGGCGGTTTATTTCGATAGTCTCGACAATGCTGAAAACCGAGCCTTTCTTTCCCGGGTCCGCCGTCGGCTCGGGCCGACCCGCCGGGTCTCGGCGTTTTTCGCCTGCGCCTACTCGGCCGTCCGGGTTCTGGCCGAAGCCATCCGCGATGCCGGATCGGACCGGCCGAACGACATCCTGCCGCTTATTTCGTCGGGCAGCCACCGGTCGCCTCTTGGCAGGCTGACCGTCAGCGCCCGAACGCGTCATACCGCTTTCGCCCCGCTGCTCGCCACAATCGCGCCCGGCAACACCTTCGATATCGTCGAGCATGCGGCGGAACCGATCGAGCCCGATCCCTATCTGTCGCGATATGCCCCCGCCCCGATCGCCGCATCCGCCCTCGAAAGCGCGGCGGCACGTCCGATGCTCAGGGTTGTCGGGTCATGAGCATTTCCATCGGCATTCCCAATTTCCAGGCCTGGAATGCGGTGATCCTCCACCGTCCGCACGACGCGGCGGCCGCGGCCGCCCGGCAACTGGAGCGGATCGGCGTTGCGTCGCGCATTGTCTGGCCGGAGCTCGCCCCGGCTGACACGCAAGCCGATATCATCTTTTTCGATGCCGATTACGGCTATGACGGCCAGTTTCCCTGGGAGCCCGGCGAGGCACCGATGCCGCTCGTGGCGCTGCTTGGATCCGAGGCGCCCGGTCGGGTCGAATGGGCCATGAGCCAAGGTATCGACGCCCATCTGCTCAAGCCGATCGGATCGGGCGGCGTCTATAGCGCCCTCGTCATTGCCCGTCATGCCTTCGCCGCGCGCAAGGCCCTGGTTTCGGAAGTCGGCGACCTGCGCGAGCGGTTGCGCCGCCGTCCGGTGGTTGCCCGGGCGGTGATCGAGATCATGCGCAACGAAAGGATTGACGAGTCGGCGGCGTTCCGCCACCTCGGTCAGCTGGCGATGGCGTCCCGGCGCAGCATCGAGGACGCCGCCGAGGCCCTGATCGCCCGATACGGAACGTCGCATGACGCTCGCGACAGCGCCTGACGGCGCCACGATCGCCCCGGGCGCCGGTGCCCGGCTGGGAACGGTGCTGGCCCGCCTTGCCCGCCGTCCGCTGGCGATGTTCGGGCTGTTCTGCATCGTCGTCGTTGTTCTGGCCGCGATCTTCGCGCCGCTGATCGCGCCGTTCCCACCCAATGAGCAGCTATTCGACGGACTGACCCTCGAAGGCGCGCCGCTGCCCCCCAACGAGATGTTCCCGCTTGGAACCGACCTGCTCGGCCGCGACCTCTTTTCCCGGCTGCTCTATGGCGCCCGCACCTCGCTGGTCATCGGTATCGTCGCCAACGGCATCGCGGTGGCCATCGGCGCCATGGTCGGCATCACCGCCGGCTTCTTCGGCGGCATCATCGGATCGGCGCTGATGCGCTTCACCGATTTGATGATGGCGTTCCCGGCGCTACTGCTGGCCATCGTGCTCGCCGCGATCTTCCAGCCGAGTCTGTGGATCGTTGCCATGGTCATCGCCATGGTCAACTGGACCCAGATCGCCCGGGTCACCTATACCGAGACCCGCTCACTGTCGGAGCGCGATTTTGTCGAGGCGGAGTGGTCGATGGGCGCTGGCCGCGCGCGCATCCTCTTCCGACACATCCTGCCCCATCTCGTTCCGACCATCATGGTCTGGGCCACCCTCGGCATCTCCACCACGGTGCTTCTCGAGGCGACGCTCAGCTATCTCGGCGTCGGCGTCCAGCCACCGATCCCCAGCTGGGGCAACATCATTTTCGAAAGCCAGACCTACTTCACCACCGCTCCGTGGCTGGTATTCTTTCCCGGCATGGCGATCGTCCTGCTGGCACTCGGCTTCAATCTGGTCGGCGACGCACTCCGCGACATCCTCGATCCGACGCAGAAGGGGCGCTACTGATGGCCGCCTATCTTCTCCGCCGTCTGATCCAGTCCGTCCTGATCCTGCTTGGCGTCACGGTCATCACCTTCGTGCTGCTCTACATCCTGCCGGCCGACCCGGCCCGGCAGATCGCCGGCCGTAGCGCCACGCTCGAGACGGTCGAGAACATCCGTCAGCAACTCGGCCTCGACCTGCCGCTCTACGTTCAGTATTTCCGCTATCTCGACGGGCTCGCCCATCTCGATCTCGGCCGCTCCTACCTGCAGAAGACCGAGGTGGTGACATTGATCGCCTCGCGACTTCCGGCGACTCTTCTGCTGATGGCCGGTGCGATCGTCTGCGAACTCGTCATCGGCCTCACCATGGGCCTCTTCGCCGCGATGCGCCGCGGCACCCATGTCGACCAGTCGTTGATGGTGGTGTCCTTTGTTGCTGTCTCGGCGCCGCAATTCGTCGTCGGCATCCTCCTGCTCTACGTCTTTGCCGTCTATCTCGGCTGGTTCCCGATTGGCGGCTACGGTACCTTTTCTCATCTGATCCTGCCGTCCGTGACCCTCGGTATTCTCGGCGCCGGCTGGTATTCGCGAATGATGCGTTCGAGCATGATCGACGTGCTCCGTCAGGATTTCATCCGCACCGCCAAGGCCAAGGGCCTTGGTCCGACGACGGTGATGGCCGTACACGCCATGCCCAACGCCATCCTGCCGATCATCGCGATGATCGGCATCGATATCGGCTACTTCATGAGTGGCATCGTCGTCGTCGAAAGCGTCTTCGGCTGGCCGGGCATCGGTCAGCTCGCCTGGCAGGCGATCCAGCGCGTTGATATCCCGATCATCATGGGTGTCACGTTGGTATCGGCCTTTGCCATCGTCATTGGCAACCTCGTCGCGGACATGATTGCGCCATTGATCGACCCGCGGATCAAACTGAGGTGAGGAAACGACCACCAGGGCCGGCGAGGGCGGGAAGCCATCCGTGCGCCGGCAGTCTCCATCAGGAAAAGGAAGAAGGAGCATCACAATGAAGCACGTTCTCTTGGCAGGCGCCGCCGCACTGGCGATCGCCGCAGCATCGTCGGCCGCCAACGCGGCTGGCGAGATCGTCATCACCTATAAGGACGACGTCTCCACCCTCGACCCGGCCATCGGTTATGACTGGCAGAACTGGTCGATGATCAAGAGCCTGTTCGACGGGCTGATGGACTACAAGCCCGGCACCACCGAACTCATTCCCGACCTTGCCGAGAGCTACGACATCTCGCCCGACGGCAAGACCTTCACCTTCAAGATCCGCCCTGGCGTCAAGTTCGCCAACGGCCGCGAGGTGAACGCCGACGACGTCAAATATTCGATCGAGCGCGTGGTCAATCCAGAGACCCAGAGCCCGGGCGCCGGTTTCTTCGGCTCGATCGCCGGTTACGACGAAATGTCCGGTGGGAGCGCCGACAGCCTGTCCGGCATCACGGTGGTCGATCCGATGACCGTCAAAATCGAATTGTCGCGGCCCGACGCCACCTTCCTCCACGTCATGGCGATCAATTTCAGCCATGTCGTGCCCAAGGAGGAAGTCGAGAAATGGGGCGCCGACTTCGGCAAGCATCCGGTCGGCAGTGGTGCCTACAATCTCGCCGAATGGACCCTCGGCCAGCGCCTGGTTTTTGAGAAGAACGAAGACTACTGGCGCGAAGGTTTTCCCAACCTCGACAAGATCACCTTCGAGGTAGGCCAGGAGCCCACGGTGGCGCTGCTTCGCCTCAAGAACGGCGAAGTCGACATCCCCGGCGATGGCATCCCGCCGGCCCAGTTCCTCCAGGTCAAGGACGATCCCGAATACAAGGATCGCATCGTCGAGGGCGGCCAGCTCCACACCGGCTACGTCACCATGAACGTCAACACCAAGCCGTTCGATGACGTGCGTGTGCGCCAGGCCGTCAACATGGCGATCAACAAGGACCGCATCGTCCGCATCATCAACGGCCGTGCGGTGCCGGCCAACCAGCCGCTGCCGCCGACCATGCCGGGCTATGTCGAGGACTATGAGGGCTACGCCTTCGATCCCGACAAAGCCAAGGCGCTGCTGGCAGATGCCGGTCTCGCCGATGGCTTCGAGACCGAGATGTTCGTCATGAACACCGACCCCAACCCCCGTATCGCCCAGGCGATCCAGCAGGATCTGGCGGCGATCGGCATCAAGGTCGACATCAAGTCGCTGGCCCAGGCCAACGTCATCGACGCCGGCGGCAACGGCACGGCGCCGATGATCTGGTCCGGCGGCATGGCATGGATCGCCGACTTCCCCGATCCGTCGAACTTCTACGGCCCGATCCTCGGTTGCGATGGCGCTGTCCAGGGCGGCTGGAACTGGGCGTGGTACTGCAACGAGGAACTCGACAAGATGGCTGCCGAAGCCGACGCGATGACCGACCCGGCCAAGGCGGCGGAACGCGAGAAGCTCTGGGGTGAAATCTTCGTCAAGATCATGGAGGACGCACCCTGGGCGCCGGTGTTCAACGAACAGCGTTTCACCATCCGCTCGGCCCGGATGAGTGGCGGTGACGAACTCTATGTCGATCCGGTGCACATTCCCGTCCACTACGACGCTGTTACGATTGATGCCGAGTAAGCCTCACCACACGATCCACGAGGCACATCATCATTTCGGGTGGGATCATTCGATCCCGCCCGTCATGACTGTGGCACCAGGGAGCGTCATCGCCTTCGAATGTCCCGATGCATCGGGCGGACAGCTGTCGGCGGAGAGCACTGTCGCCGACGTCCCCCATATCGATTTCGGGATGGTCAATCCGGTCACCGGCCCGGTCTTCATCGATGGGGCCGAGCCGGGCGACGCGCTCAAGGTGACGATTCATGAGTTCCAGCCCTCGGGCTGGGGATGGACCGCCAATATTCCCGGCTTCGGCCTTCTGGCCGACCAGTTCGAGGACCCAGCGCTGCACATCTGGACCTATGACAAGGTCGGCATGGGACCGGCGGCCTATTCGCCGATCGGGCATGTCCCGCTCAAGCCGTTTCCCGGCACGATTGGCCTCGCTCCGGCCGAGCCGGGCAACCATTCGGTGGTGCCGCCAAGGCGGGTCGGCGGCAACATGGACATCCGCGATCTCGCCGCCGGCACGACCCTCTATCTCCCGGTCGAGGTGGTCGGCGCTCTGTTTTCGGTCGGCGATACACATGCCTCCCAGGGCGACGGCGAGGTGTGCGGCACCGCGATCGAGAGCCCGATGAATATCGTGCTCGGCTTCGATCTCGAAAAGCAGGCCGGGTTGAAGACGCCCCGGTTCACCACGCCGGGGCCGGTCAGCCGTCACCTCGACGGTAAGGGCTACGAGGTGACCACCGGCATCGGAGAGGATCTGATGGATGGGGCGCGATCCGCGGTCAGCCAGATGATCGATCTGTTGTGCGGGCGTCACGGCCTCAAGCCGGTCGAGGCCTACATGCTGTGCTCGGTGTGCGGCGATCTGCGGATCTCGGAAATCGTCGACATGCCGAACTGGGTCGTTTCCTTCTATTTCCCGCGCCTCGTTCTTGAATGATATGGCATGGGGCGCGATCCTCGGGTCGTCCCCGTCCACTCCGTGTCGCCTGATCTCTCCATGCCGGATACCACGCCCCAAACAAAACCTCCCGTCCTGTCGGTGCGCGACCTCAACACCGAGGTCGCGACGCCGGACGGCAGGCGCACGGTGGTCGACCGGCTGAGCTTCGATATCGCCGCCGGTGAGACGTTGTGCATTGCGGGCGAATCCGGTTCCGGCAAGTCGATGACCGCGCTGTCGATCATGCGGCTCCTGCCTGAACCGATGGCCCGGATCGCATCCGGAGAAATCCGCCTTGCCGGCCGCGATCTGGTTCAGCTCAGCGAGCGCGACATGCGCGAGGTGCGCGGCGCCGACATCGCGATGATCTTCCAGGAGCCGATGACCTCGCTGAACCCGGTCCTGTCGATCGGTCGCCAATTGACCGAGGCGATTCGGGTTCACCGGCCGATGCCACTCCGCGAGGCCCGCGCGCTCGCGGTCAAGGCGCTGACCGCGGTGCGCATCGGCCAGCCGGAGCGGCGTCTGCGCCAGTACCCCCACGAGCTTTCCGGCGGCATGCGCCAGCGGGTGA
>JAAEOR010001071.1 GCA_024222895.1 Hyphomicrobiales bacterium
CAACGCCGCCAACCGATCGACGAAGACGTTGGCGGACGCCTGATGCTGACGCATTCGAACTTCAAGCGTGCGCAAGCCGCGAATGAGCAGCCAGGCCTCGAAGGGTGCGAGCTTGCCACCAAGCAGTTGAAGGCTGACATTCCGAATCTTGTCGACAAGCTCTGCCGATCCAGCGACAACACCGGCGACGGTATCGGAGTGCCCGGAGATGTGCTTGGACGCAGAGTGAACCACCAGGTCCACCCCCGATTCCAGCGGGCGTTGGAACACCGGTGTCGCCCAGGAATTGTCGACAATTGTCAACGTGCCGTGCTGCATTGCGTGAGCCGACACCTTCGGCAGGTTCAATGGCTGCAGGACGAGGCTGTTTGGACTCTCCAGGTAGGCCAGCGCCGCACCACGCAGCAGGTCCGGGTCATTCTCGAGGGCTTCGGCAGGGTGGTAGGTGATGTCGATCCCGAACGGACGGAGCAGACGCTCGAACAGACGATAGGCGTCCGGATAAACGTTCTCGACGCAGGCGAGGCGATCCCCGGGCC
Organism: Hyphomicrobiales bacterium; assembly: GCA_024222895.1. GTDB lineage: Bacteria > Pseudomonadota > Alphaproteobacteria > Rhizobiales > Kaistiaceae > Bauldia. The sequence continues at coordinate 540 of JAAEOR010001071.1, forward strand.
GTATGAAGGCGAAGATTGCGGCCGAAATCGCAGCCATGCCGGAGGCAAACCCGACCGCAGACTCCGCGCTCTCGGCCCGTGCAATCATTGATTCGAAATGCGCGACGGTCGGGTTCTGCACCCGGCTGTAGAGCGCCTCATCCGATCGCCCGGCCATGCGGTCTTCGAACGCCTGGTAGTCGTCGAAAACGAAAAGTGAGCTTTGATAGATCGGCGGCATGACCGAACCGCCGTCGCCCGGCAGCACACACATCTCCGTCGCCAACGCCGGATCAAGCCCGCGGTCGCCAGTCTCCTCAGCCACAGACCACAGCCTCCACATCTTCCGTGAGCGTGTCCATGATGGTCTCGATGAGGCGAACCGCATCTTCGACCCGACCAGTGACGACCGCGTCGGCCAGGTCAGGGTGTATCGGAATCGTCGCGGCGCCGAGGTGCGGGCGACCGAACGGTGCTTCGTAGATGCTGTCGAAGGCGCTTTGAATCTGGCGAATGAGTTGACCGAACAATGGATTGCCCGACGCGTCGCAAATCGCATCGTGAAAGCGACGGTCGACTGCACGCCAATCCTCGCCTGCTTCGTAGACCGACATGAGCTCGTTCGACCGCGCCAGGATCAGCCGGCGATCCGTGTCGCTGGCATTGAACGTGGCCAACCGCGTCGCCTCGATCTCCAGCGGTCTGCGGACGCCCTGGGTCCGCAACAGGCTTTCCGCCTCAAGCTTGAGGGTTAGCGGCACATGAATCGAGTTGGATGATATCTCCGCCGCCAGCATGGTCCCCGCGCCCTTGTTGCGGACCACGATCCCCATGCTCTGCCAGGCTTTCATCGCCTCGCGAATGGTCGACCGACCGACGTTGAGCCGACGCGCGAGCTCCTGCTCCGGAGGCAGGCGATCACCGACGCCAAGCCCGGCAACTTCGATCATACCGATCAATGCATCCAGGACCTCCTGATCGCGGCTGCGCGTCTTCAGCTCTCGAAGATGGCGGGCGGCCACCTGAGTTTTCGAGAGATTTAGTCCCGATGAGTCCTGCATCGAAGAGGTGGCTCCCCGGCCAGCATATGGTTCCTCAAGATCGTCAATTATGTCACTTTCTCAGACAATGTAAACATGATTGTCTCTTTGTCTGACATAGATCGACAGAGTCGCGTGAATGCGAACGACCGATGCGATCGTTATCGCCGAAATCGAGTAGGTCTCAGCGCCGTCCGCAATTGGCGACGACGTCGACTACCCGGCGGGTTTCATCACAAAATCGAAATCGGTGTGCCGTTCAGAGTCAGGTGGGCGGCTACCGGAAGCAATGCCCCAAACACACATCAAACAACCGTTTGGACTCGGATCAGCTCGAATATGGCTGCAGAACAGCGCGATGGTCTTCCACCCGGACAACATAGGGGACTTTTTCTACCGCAATGCGAGAGGGGTCGCGTGCAGCCTCGTCCTCCACGGTACCGTAGAGGTTAACCACACCGTTCAAAACGATTACTGTTGTAAGCCATGGGCTCGTTCCCGGGATGCCTTCGAGAACCTCGATCACCTTCATCCGGATTTCGTCGTCATCACTGCTTAGCGGAGTTCCGGCCGCCTCGGGTCGCGCGGCAAGCGCCCGCACGATATCGGCTCGAGTAATAATACCGGCAAGCTTCGGCCCGCTCATCACCAGCAACTGCTTGATGTTGTTTCCTTCCAAGACATCGGCAATCTCCGACATTGAGGCTTGCCCGGAAATCGTGATGACATTGCGTGTCATAACATCGTGCGCTCGCATGCCGTGGGCCTTGGCGCGGAAGGCAGCTGCGGCCTCTTCTTCGTCAACGATGTGGTACCAGGACCTTCGTCTCCGATATTCCCCGCTTCCGAGTTCCTGACGATGAACCAGGTCCCCCTCGGTGACGATCCCGACGACTTCATCTCGATCGACCACGGGCACTGCACTGATCCCCTTTTCGGCCAACAGCAAGGCTGTTTCCTTGACCGTCGCGTTCGGCCCAACTGTCAGCACATTGGTCGTCATGATATTCTTGGCTCGCATCGTCGTTACTCCGAGCAGAGATGTGGGAAACCGAATCGAAATAGTCGATCAGATCCCTCGACTCCCTTAAATTATACACGCCCGCTTTAAGGGGCAAGGAGCAGGTATTTGAGCTGCCCACCGTGCTGTACGACCCTCCCACCGAGGCGCATGGAAAGCGGCCCGAGTTCCAGAACGCATGGGGCGTTTGTGTGTCACCCTATGCCTGTTGTCGTAGAGCGTCCGCGCTTGAACTCTGATTCGCCGTCGTCGCTGACGTCAAGCTCATATTTGATTTAACTCAGGTATCCGACGACAACGCCGACGACTATGTGAAAGTCTATGCATTGATTCGCTTAAGGGGGCACAAAGCACTGCTCGACTGACAGGCGCCTCACGCTCATCAAGCAGCGTTCTTTACCCCCAGGATTGGTAAGCGTGGGCCAATCCAGTAGCAGATGACTATGTCGCCGGTTTCATCACAAAATCGAAATCAACGTGCCACCGGGCCGAACCGGTCGGATCGGCGACGAAATTCGCAATCAGGCTTGGCTTGACGCCGAACACCGCATCACTGTCGAGGTAGGAATCCTCGGCATCGAAGATGTGCGTGGTCAGCGTCTCGTAGCCATCGGCCGAAACAATGAAATGAATGTGCGCAGGCCGGTGAGGATGACGTCCCAGCTGACGCAGAATCTCGCCGACCGGGCCGTCGTCAGGAAGCGGATAGGAGGTCGGTCTGATCGTCCGAAAGCGGTAAAGCCCGTCGGCGCCCGTGGTGAAGATTCCACGCATGTTCATCGCCGGCTGGATGCCCGGTTGCTGAACGTCATAGAATCCGTCCGCGTTGTCGGACCACACGTCGATCTTCGCCCCGGTGATCGGCTTGCCGTCAATGTCAACGACGCGGCCTGTGACGACACAGGACTCGCCCTTGGCATCGCGACAGATATTGGCGCCCATCTCCTCGTGCGGCGCACCTTCGACATGGAAGGGCCCAAGCACGGTGTTTTCGGTCGCACCTGTTGGCTGACGATGGTTGATGGCATCGACCAGCATGGAAACGCCGAGAACATCGGACGCCAGAACCCATTCCTGGCGATTTTGATCGCACTTTTGACCGGTCGCCGTGAGAAATGCGATCGCCTTTGCCCACTCTGCCTCGGTCGGTTCCACGTCCTTGACGAAAGCATGGAGATGCCGGACCGCCGACTCCATGATCTGACGAAAACGCGAATCACAGTCTTCCCCGATACGTCCGATGACCGTGTCCTCGGAATTCTCCTCGGTCAAATAGGTCGACATCGCCTGTGCCTTTGTCATGGCTGCGCCCCGTCATAGGCCGCGGCAAGCATGGCCCGCACACCATGGCGATCGACGGGGCGCGGATTGTGGTATGGCGCCTGTACCGCGAGGTCGGCGGCGCAATCGAGATCGGCGTCCGTCAGCCCGAAGTCTTTGAGATTGGCGTAGCGCCCGACCTTCAGCGACAAGGCCCGAAGCGCTCCTGGCGCGTCATCGGCGGCAAGGGCGTTAGCGATTCTCGACATCGCCTCGGGTGCGGCGTCGCGATTGTAGGCAGCCGCATAGGGTAGCATAAGACAGTGGATGTCGGCGTGGGGGAGGTCGAACGTGCCGCCGAGCGTGTGGCAAATCTTGTGGTGGAGTGCCATGCCGACACTCGCCAGGCAAACGCCGGCCAGCCAGGCCGCACACAGCGCGTCGGCGCGGGCCTCCGCGCCGTTGGTTTGGACAACATCGGGAAGCGAGCGGGCCAAACGCCGGATCGCTTCCTCCGCCATCAGCGACGTGATCGGATTGGCCGCCTCGGCGTAGAGTGCCTCAACGGCATGGGCAATCGCGTTGACGCCAGAGGGGCCGGCGACCTTCGCCGGCAGGGCTGCCGTCAGCTCCGGATCATAGATGACCGTCTCCGGCAGGACCTTGGGGGAGCTCAGCGTCGTCTTCTTGCCGGCTTCCGTCTGCCCCAAATAGGACGTCACCTCGGAGCCGGCATAGGTCGTCGGAATCGCCAGCTGCGGCAGGTCGGTATGGAGGGCAATCGCTTTGCCGAGTCCGATGGTCGAGCCGCCACCCATGGCCACGAGACCATCGGCGTTGGTTCGACGAACCACTTCAAGCGCGCGCGCTGTTACATCAACCGGCGTGTGCATGCGCGCTTCGGCAAAGACGCCGGTCACCGCGTCGCCGAGGGTCGCGGCCAACTCGTTCGCCGCGCCGGACCGTGTCGGCGTGCTGAGCACCAGCGCTCGACGGATCTCAAGGCGTTTGATCTCGTCGCGAATGTCGCCGAGGCGCCCTTCTCCGAAGACGATCCGCGACGGCGCCGATGTGTACACGAACCGCATCTGTAGCCTCCGAATTCTGAGACCCGTCACTTCCTGTTCGCCGCCGGCGCTGGCAATGGCCCGGCAAGTCAAAGAAACGGATCGACAAAAGCCTTCTGAACCGGCGCCCGGCCAGACGACAATATCTCATAGGTCTTCGGCACATCGTCCAGCGCCACCGTGGTCGATGCGATCCGTTCGAGTGGCTCCGTCAAGGACGAAAGCAATCCGACCGCGTCGTGAAGTTCGCCATCAAAGGCGGCACACCCGGATACCCGTAACCCGCCTTCCACGACCCGGTTCATATCCAAGGTCAGGGGTCGACCGTAGAGGCCGACAACCGCGATAGCACCGCCGCGAACGACCTGAGCAAGGGCCACGTCGAAGGCCGCCGGCGATCCGGTCGTATCGACACAGCCGTCAAACGCCGCTGCATCCGAGGCCATGAACGGCAGGAGGTCAAAAGCCGAGCTGGCCCCTGCCTGTCGTTCCGAGTTGACATCGGACAGCGTGATGTCGACGATTCCAAGGTGCTTCAGAACAACGGCCACCAGTACACCGATCGTACCGGCGCCGAGGACAAGTACCGCGTCACCGGGCGTCGGATGCAGCCGATTGACGGCGTGCAACGCAACCGCGAGCGGCTCGGCCAAAGCGGCAATTCGCGGGGACACCGACTGGTCGGGCAGCCGGACAAGCTGCCGTTCATCCTGGATCGATACCGGCGCGAAACCGCCGTCATTGACCTCGCCGACGAACCCCATCTCTGCACAGAGATAAAAGCGGCCCGCTGTGCATGTCGCGCAGATGCCGCACGGCACACGGCTGTCTGCGACGATACGATCGCCCGGTGCGATGGTACGGACGGCGTTGCCCACTTCGACCACCCTTGCGACAAACTCGTGACCTGGCGTCGACGGCGCACGGGAAATCCATTGCCCGGTGTGATAATTGTGGAGGTCTGAACCGCAAATGCCCGCCAGTTCGACTTCCAGCCGGACGTCACGCCCGGACGGGTGTCCGGGATCGGGAATGTCCTCGATCCTGAGATCGCCCGCGGAATAGAGGCGGACCGCTCTCATCACCCGCAACTCCACCCCTCACCCATCGCTCGCCGCCAAGGCACGCGTCCGCAAGTTCGAGACCGCATTGGCATGCGCGTCGAAACCCTCGTACCGGGCAAATGTGTGTGCGTAGGGCGCCAGACGGTCGTATCCGTTCCGGGTGACGTGACCAATGGAGATCGTCTTGAGATAGTCGTGGACGCCAAGCGGCGATCGGGTCAACGCGGCAGCGTTGGTCGGTAACACTGCATTGGGACCGAGTGCGAAATTACCGATGCAGATCGGCGTGTTCTCGCCGAGCAGGATTTCGCCGGCATTGTGCAACGCGCCGAGATAGTCGAACGGACTCTTGGCGTGGACCTGAAGGTGCTCCGGCGCATAATCGTTCACGAAGCGTATGGCGTCATCCATGGTCTCGGTGAGGATGATCCCACCGCGCTCGCCGCAGAGAACCGTGGAGGAAAAGTCGACCCGCTGCGCGCCCATCTCCGCCCAATATCCCGGGATGGCGGTGCGCGCCTCCTCGACCACCCGCCGAGAATTGGTCACCAGATAGGCCGAGCTGTCGGGACCGTGCTCCGACTCGTTCAGCAGATCGAGCGCCGCGACCCGGCCGTTGGCTGTCTCGTCGGCGAGGATGATCGCTTCGCTGGGGCCGGCCGGTGTACCGGGATCGAGACGATCAGCAAGCAACCGCTTGGCGGCGACCACCCATGGGCTGCCCGGACCGACGATCTTCAGGCAGCGCGGTACCGTTTCGGTCCCATAGGCGACGGCCGCGACACCCTGGGCACCGCCACATTTGTAGACGTGCTCGATGCCCGCGATTCGGGCTGCGACCAGGGTCGCTGCGTCGACTTTGCCATCCGGCCCCGGTGGCGTGATGATGATCGGTTGTCTGACGCCAGCAACGACCGCGGGTATTGCGGTCATCATGACGACGCTTGGAAACGACCCTTTGCCGCGCGGGACATAACAGGCAACCGACTCGATCGGCTCGATCTTCTCGCCGGCAAGCACGCCGGGGTGCATCTCCTTCATCCACATCGCTTCCGGCATCTGTGCCTGGTGGAATCGCCGAACGTTGTCGCAACAGAATTCGAGGACCTCGATCATCTCTTTGTCGACTGCACCAAACGCGACATCGAAATCGGCTGATGTCGCCGCAATATCGTCAGCGTCCACCGGCGCCTTGTCGAAGTCATGGGCAAACCTGGCCAGTGCGGCGTCGCCCTCGTCACGAACCGCGGCGATAATCGGCCGGGCCTTCTCAACGAACGGCTCGATATCCGCCTCGGCTCGCTGCAGCAGCCTGGCGCGCTGATCGGCGCCGAGATCGGAGAGAACGTGGAAGCTGATGGTTTTGTCCAATGCACGGCTCCTGCTCATTTCGAACGTAAAAAGATCTCCAGACCGACCAGACGGTCGAGCAACCACACCGCGACCAGGGCGATGACGATGTAGAGCACCGAGACGGCCGCCAGATCCGGCGTGATGACGCTTCGGATTGAATTGTAGATCTGCACCGGCAGGGTCACCGTCCTGGAATCGGTCAGGAACAGGCTGACCAGAAACTCGTTGAAGGCGAGAATGAACATCAGCAGGGAGCCGGTGATCACACCGGGCATCACCGCCGGAAGCGTCACCGTGAAGAAGGCCTGGACCGGCGGCGCACCGCAATTGTAGGCGGCGTTCTCAAGCTCCGGGTCAAGTGCGTTCACCGAAGCGCTGACCGACCAGATCATGAACGGCAGATTGATCACGCATAGCGCCACGCCGACCGGCCAGAGCTGGCCGAGAATCCTAATCTCACCAAAGAACACCATCAACGAGATGCCCGAGACCACCAGCGGAATCGTGAACGGCAGCAGCAGATAGACCTGCACCGTTTTCTGGAAGCGGATGCGGTAGCGAACCGTGGCCAGTGCGGCAAGGGTGCCGACCGGAATGCTGATCAGGGTGCAGATGACCGCGACATAGAAGGTTCGCCCCAGGGCCTGCCGGAAATCGTCGAGCTGCCAGAGTTGCTGGTACCAGCGAAGCGAAAAACCGTCGGGGGGAAACCGGATGATGTCGCCTGACGTGAACGACGCACCAACAATGATGAGCGTCGGCAGGCTCAAGGTTACCAGGCTGAACCACACCAGCGACCACAGGACAACGGTCTTGGAGCGCTCACCGGTCATCGCGCCTCTCCACGGATGCCGAGCGTGCCGGTTCCGGCAACATAGAAAATGGCAGCGACAATGATCGAGCCAACCGTCACCAGGATCATCGACAACGCGGCACCAAGGCCCGGGTTGGAGATCTGGAAGAAAGAGTCGTAGATGGCGCTGGCAATGAAGTCCGACGTACCCCCGCCGAGAATTTCCGGCATGGCAAAATCGGTCAAGGTCAACGTGAAAACGACGACCGAGGCTCCGATCAGCCCGGGTCGAGCCATTGGCAGGACGACATGGCGGAACGTCGATAGCCACCGGGCGCCAAGGCCTTCGGACGCGCGCTCGACATCCTCGCTGATCGCCGCCATTGCCGGAATGATCAACAACACCGCGAACGGCAGCATGTACTGGACCAGGCCGAAAATGACGGCCGGATAGTTGAACAACAGGTTGAGCGACGGCAGGCCGAGGCTGCCGAGCAGGCTGTTGATCAGTCCTTCCTTGCCGAGCACGATCAGCCAACCATAGGCGCGAACCACTTGACCGATGAAGAATGGCAGGAACAGAGCGACCAGCAAGACCTTGCGGACGAGGGCCGACGGCGTCCGCACCAGAACATAGGCATAGGGGAAAGCCAGGAAGAGGGTGATGGCAGTGACGATGGTCGCTGCCAACAGCGTTCGCACGAGAATGCGAAAATAGACCGGGCGTTCGATGAAGGCTGCATAATTCTCGAGGCTGTAAGCCTCCTTGAGCCGATAGGTCGACAGATCGAGCTCATGCAGGCTGTACTCGATCATGTAGCCGAGGCCGATCGCCAAGAGACCGACCAGCGCCACGGCCGGCAGCAGGAAGAGCCAGCCAAGCGATCTCTTCAGACGCGACGGCCAGACGAACGCGGCAAGCTGTTCGATCCTGTCCAACAGCAACCAGTGGACCGGCAACCTGCCCTGCCGCGCCTGCATAAGAAGTCCTCGTTACGTGTGCAGTGCGATCTCCGGAACTGCTCCGGAGACCGCACACCAGAGTGCAATCAGCCCTGGAAGATTTCGGCGAACTTGCCGAACCAGATCGGCTGGTTCTCCACCAGCACCGGCGACGGCACCGACACCAGTTTGGCAAAGTCCTCCGGCTTGGTCGGATAGGACGGGTCGCCGACCAGATCGGCCGGCGGCTCGATGCCCGGATAGACCGGTGGCAGACCGAGGAGTGAGCACCACTTCTGCTGGGCGTCCTTGGACAAAGCGAAGTTGATGAACTCCTTGGCCCAGAACTCCTCGTTCGCGGGCAGGCCCTTGGGAATCCAAAGACCGTCGGTATCAACTTTGCAGCCTTCTTTCGGCACCGTCCATTTGACGTCGATACCCTGCTGCTGGGCAGCGCGGGCATTCACCGAGATCGTGCAGGCAAGGTCGATTTCGCCGTTCTGGAACCAGGTCGTGAAGTCGGCGTCTTCGCCAAGCAGCGGATTGTTCTGCTTCAGCTCTTCGTAGAAGGCGTAGCCCGGCTCCATGTTGTCCGGGATGTCCTCGAAGGTACCACCACCAGCGATCACAGCAATCGGGTTGAAGCCGATGCCGTCATCATAAAGGGCGATGCGGCCGTCATACTTCTTGTCGAGCAGCACGCGCCACGACTCCGGCGGCCCATCGGGAAACGCCTCGGCGCGGTAAGCGCAGACATAGACATAGGCATAGGTATTGACCAGCGGGTAGCCCTCCAGGCCGGTCGGCTTTGAAAGCGGCAGGAGACCTTTGAGGTTCGGCAGGTCGCTAAGGTCGACCGTGACGCCGCGGAGTGCCGAAATCGTCGCGTTGGTGGTCGTGTCCCAGTTGACGTGAATCGGCGGTGCCCGTCCCTGGTCAACGGCAGCCCAGATCTTCGGCTTGATCTCGTTGTCTTCGGTGAAGTCAAGGCGAACCTTGACGCCTGTCGCTTCCGTAAAGGGATCCGCGACACCGGCCTTGAGCGCGTCTCCCCAGGCGCCACCCCAGGCGCGAACGATGATCTCACCCGGCTTGTCCTGTGCGCGGACAAGCGCCGGCATCGACAATGCACCCAGGGCCGTGGCACCGGTCTTGAGCAGGGTCCGCCTGCTCGGCTTGAATTCGGTGAATCCTGACATGTTCCTCTGTTCCTCTCTATCGTTTTCGGCTTACTCAGTTGAGAGACGGAAACGCGAACAGGTCGCGCGCGTTCCATCCCAGATGCACCCGGCCACCCACCGGGTATTCGTTGTGCTGTTCGGGGTCATGGTCGAAGACATAGAGGATCGAATCCGCCAGATCCTCCACCCGGACTGCATAAACTACACGATCGCCCTCGAAGATTCGCTGCTCCACCGTGCCTTCGACCCGATTGTCGAAGGCGTCGGAGTCCCCGTCGAGGATGCGTATCTGCTCTGCCCGGATCGCACACTCGACCAATGCGTCCAGAGCAAGAACTTCACCATTGGCGCGCGCCTTGAGGAGTGCGCTTCCCGATTGCACGGTGATCGGCGAGCCATCGACACTCTTAACCGTGGCAGGAAACATGGACGTCACGCCGATGAAATTGGCAACGAAGCGATTGCCCGGTTCGCGGTAAAGCGCGACCGGCGTGTCCGCTTGCTGCACGACTCCGTCGTTCATGACGACGATGTGATCCGACATCACCAGCGCCTCCCGCTGGTCGTGCGTGACGTTGATTGTAGTCACACCCAGTTCCTGCTGGATCCGGCGAAACTCGAGCTGCATCTCTTCCCTGAGTTTCTTGTCCAGGGCCGAAAGCGGCTCGTCGAGCAGCAGGAGATCGGGGCTGAAGGAAAGCGCCCGGGCGATGGCCACGCGCTGCTGCTGGCCACCCGACAGCTCATGCGGCCGGCGGTCGCCAAGACCGCCAAGCTTGACCAGATCAAGATAACGCTCGACGCGCCCAGGTATTTCCTTTGGATCAAAGCGGCGCATCTTGAGCGGATAGGCGACATTCTGGGCAGCGGTCATATGCGGGAACAGCGCCAGTTTCTGGAACACCATGCCGATCGAACGCCGATACGCCGGCACGTCAGCGACCTGTTTTCCATGGATGCGAATGTCCCCGGTGCTCGGGGTTTCGAAGCCCGCTACCATGCGCAACAAGGTCGTCTTGCCGCAGCCGCTCGGCCCGACAATCGTCAGGAAGTCACCACGATCCACAGACAACGTCGCCGCATCGACGGCCGTGATATCTCCGAACGTCTTGGTAACGTTGGTGATTTCGACCATGCGGTCCATCGACGCCACGACCCCTCGTCCAGCTATTGAAAGTCGCGCCAGCCCTGCAGCTGGCGAGCCGGATGTCTTCCTGTCAGCCTCTGTATATACAAGACTATGCTCCTTTTTTCGGCCGTATCAGATTGAGGCCAGAGTTCCCCCATCTACGTAGATGATCTGGCCAGTGAGATAGGCCGACGCATCGCTGGCAAGAAAGACCGTGACACCGATCAGGTCGTCAAGGCGGCCAAATCGGCGCATGGGAATCTTTGCAAGCATGGCCTGCTGCCAGTCGTCATCACGGTAAAACGGCTCCGTCATCTCCGTCCTGAAGTAGCCGGGGCCAACAGCATTAACGCGCACACCCTTCGGCGCCCATTCGCTGGCGAGCGCACGCGTCATGCCCAGAATACCACCCTTGGAGGATGTGTAAGGCGTCGCCGTCGGAATGCCAACGGCGGACGAAAGCGAGCCGAGATTGATGATGCTGCCGGCACGATCGGTGGCAATCAGCGGCCTGGCGAAGTCCCTGGCAACGAAGAATGCGCCTCTGAGATTGGTTCCGACGATCTTGTCCCAAAGCGCCGCGTCGACATCAGTGGAATTGCGCACTTCCTCAACGCCGGCGTTATTGACCAGAATATCGGCTACGATCCCCTGGTTGGCGAGCTCGGCAAACAACGCCGCGATAGACTGGATCGACGACACATCGGCGGTCTGCGGATAGCATCTCTGCCCGATTGCCTCGATGTCACGGCGGACGGCAGCGAGTGCCTCCAGGGACCGGGAAACAGCAACGATATCGGCGCCGGCCGCAGCCAGGCCGGCGGCGAGAGCGCGGCCGATGCCGCGGCTGGCGCCGGTGACGAGGGCGGTCCGACCGACCAGATCAAAGAGCTGTTGCTGTGCCATGGATCACCTTTCTGTCGTACTGCCGAGGAGGCCTGTCAGAACGAGACCATTCCGTCGGGCATAGTCGACGGCATTATCACAGGCAGCAGGGCCGTGCCGCATCACCCTCTGGCCGGATCATTCGTCAGGACCCGTTCAGCGCCATTTTTCTTTGCCGACGATCGTCTCGCCCGCGATGTCTTCTCCGCCGGCCGCCACGTGGTTGTCGATGGGAACCACATCGAGCGTGCGCGGATCACGGCCCGTGCGCGCGCTACGCTGAAGCGGTTGCGGATCGACCTTTGAAGCCAAACAAACGGAGCCGATCGCCCGGGACCGATCAGCCAGTTCATGGCTTTTGGCCGTAAATGAATATTATGTGTCGTTTTACGTCAATTTCGAGCCGAGGTCCGGCGGCATCATGTGATGGCGTCACTATTGACGACAAACAAACTCAATCGACAGTACCGGTGACCCGGGCGCGATCCGGAGGTGAAACATGTGAGTCCGCGTGCTCTCCAGTTATGCCTTGTTACTAGACAAAGAGAGTCCCGGACACCGGTCCTTGCAACATCTGTCGAGTGGGGGAGCGCCGGGCAAGGCGCACGTCCAACCGCCGACCTTCAATCGGAGGAAGGCGACGTCGAAAGGAGCAAATCGGTTATGAGCGAACGGAAACAGACGACGGGACGCCGGCAATCGGCAAAAAAGGCAGCGCTGAGCCGGCGGACGATGCTGAAGGGATCTGCCGCTGCGGCTGCAACACTGGCGACGCCATATCTCGGCGCCACACGCGTGTTCGCCCAAGATCCAATAGAACTCGTGCACTGGAGTTGGCTCGCGGCCTCGGATGGAGAGGTCTGGGCCCAGATGATCAACAACTTCAATGACGCCCACAAGGACAAGGGTGTCCAGATTCGCATGGAGCTGGTGCCGGAAGAACAGTACGTCACCAAGGTGCTGGCAGCATCGGCAACGGGTCGCGCGCCAGACTTCGGTTGGGGTACCGCCGGCAAGGGCGCCCAACTGGCCCGCGACCAGGTGACCGTTCCGCTTGATTCCCTGATCCCAGAAGCCGGGCTCGATCTCGACGACTTCACAAAGAGCTCCGTCGCTGCGTCCCGCTACCCGAAATACGGCAACGAGATGTTCATGATCCCGATGGATCTCATGAGTCTCCAGCCCGAAATCAATCTCGACCACGTCTCCGAGGCAGGCCTCGACGCGGACAATGCGCCGAAAACAGGCGACGAGCTGATCGAGTGGGGCAAGGCGATGACCAAGCGCGACGGGGAAACGGTCACGCGGTCCGGCATCCTGATGACCGGCTCTGGTGTCCAGCCAACGGTTACCTGGGGCATCGTCGCCGAGCAGATGGGCTTCCGCCGCGCCAGCGAAGATCTCAAGACGGCAGCGGTCAATCCGGAGGCCGGCATTGCGGCGATGGAATGGGTGCTCGCTCTGTTCGATGTGCACAACGTCTCCACCCGCGACGTCACCGACCGCTACAAGGCGTTCGGCACCGGAAGTGGCTCGATCTTCTGGACCGGCCCATGGACCCTGAATGGCTATGTCGGCCAGGGCCTCAACTTCATGACCACGCTGTTCCCGAAGATCGGCAACGAGCAGAAGACCTACTTCGAGATGGGTGGGATGGAACTCTACACGCAACAGGATCCCGGCCGGCACAAGGCGACCCTGGAGGCGGTCAAATGGCTGTCCGACAACAGCTTCCTCTGGACGACCGTTGGCCGCGGCGCGTCGCCACGGAAATCCATTCTCGACAGGCCAGACTACAAGACGGCTGGCCATCCCTGGCTCGTGCGCGGCGCATTTGTCGATGGAATGGAGTTTGCCACCATCCCCGAAGTTCCGGTCGTCGCCGGTCCGGAGTTCACCATCTATTCGGGCGGCAACTTCCTTGCTCGCACCCTGGAGGCTGTCTGGGCGGGAACCAAGCCCCCGGCAGAAGCGATGAGCGAACTGCAGGAGCGGTGGCAGGAGGGACTGGACGAGGGCTAGAGCGTTTTCAGGAAAAGTGGTTACACTTTTCCGCTCGGAAAGAGCGAAAACTCGAAGGCCGGCGAGCACAGATCCGATTCAGAATGAACGGATCGTGGTCAAGGCGGCCTTTACCATCAAGCATGGCCGGTCGCCTTCGCGGCCGGCCATGCCAACTGCGCCGACGGTGGACTGAAACGTGACAACGGCAGGCGCACTTGCACGTGAACAGACCGCCGGCTCGAAGAGCCCAGGCGAGCCGAAGGCGATCGACTGGATCGGCTACATCTTTGTCGCGTTCTTTGCGCTTCCGTTCCTAGTGTTCAACATCATGCCGGTGTTCTTCGGCGCCTATGTGGCCTTCACCGAGTGGAGCATCATCGGGACGCCGGAATGGATCGGGACCGAGAATTTTGAAGAGGCGGTCGACGACGAATGGATGTGGGTCGCCTTCCGCAACGTTCTCTTTTACGGCCTGATCATCGTTCCCGGCGTTACCATTCTCGGGCTGTTCTTTGCGCTCTTCGTCAATCGGGGCTATCCGCTCTCGGGCCTTGCCCGAACGCTGTTCTTCGCCCCCAACGTCGTTTCGGCGACGGTTATCGGCCTCGTCTGGGTGTGGCTGCTCGATACCCAATACGGCCTCGTCAACAATTACCTTGGCGTTATCGGTATTGGACCGATTCCGTGGTTGACGTCGACCTCCTGGGCTCTCACCGGGGTCTCAATCGCCTCGATCTGGTGGGATCTCGGGTTGGCCTTCGTGCTGATCCTCGCGGCGCTTCAGGATATCCCCCGCGATCTGACCGAAGCGGCGCGCATTGACGGCGCCAACGCGTTCAACCGCCTGCGGTTTGTCATCCTACCGCACCTGCGGCCCGTGCTGTCGATGGTCATCACCCTCCAGCTGATTTCGACACTGCGCATCTTCAGCCAGGTCTATGTGATGACTAACGGGGGACCGGCCGGCGCCTCGTCGTCGCCGATTCACTATATCTACACAGTGGCCATCGTTCGCAATCTCTATGGCTACGCTTCTGCCCTCGCCATCATCCTGTTCGTGGTCATCCTCGTTGTGACCATTGTTCAGCGCTTCCTGATCCGGGAGACGACGTGATGCGGGCCTGGCTCGAACGCCGGAATATGCGCCCGGGCGATGTTCCAATCTGGCTGATCGGTATGGTCGTCGCGCTGGCCTGGTCTGCGCCCTTCATCTGGATGGTGTCGACGTCTTTCAAATTCCCCTCCGACGTCCTGACCGAGTCGATCGAATGGCTGCCGTCGCGCCCGACGCTCGAGAATTACGTCAAGATCTTTACCGGATTCCCAGTCATGCGCTGGATGTTCAACAGCGTCGTCCAGGCGACCGTCTCGACAGCGTTGTGTGTGTTCTTCGGCGCCCTCGCCGGCTTCGCGCTGGCGCGGTTCCACTTTCCCGGCCGCGGCATCATTTTCATGATCTTCCTGTCGTCACTGATGATCCCGGTCGAGGTCTCGGTGATCCCGATGCTGCTCGCCTTCATCAAGATCGGCTGGGCGAGCACCTATCAAGCACTGATCCTTCCAACAATTGCCAATGTCTTTTCGGTCTACATCTTCCGGCAGTTTTTCCTGTCGTTCCCGAAGGAACTCGAGGAGGCGGCGCGCCTCGACGGCGCCAAGCCGTTCTGGCTGTTCCTCCTCGTTGCCCTGCCCCTCGCCCGGGCACCGATGATCGCGGCAGCGGTAATCGTCTTCACGCTTAACTGGAACAACTTCCTCTGGCCGCTACTCGTCACCTTCGATGAGAGCATGAAGACGATGCCGGTCGGGATCGCTTCATTCGCACCGGTGGTCGGCACCCACACACAGCTTGAAGGCTACTCCGTTGCCATGGCCGGGGTAACCGTCCTGTCGATCCCGAGCCTGCTGCTGTTTTTCTTTCTGCAAAAATATTTCATCCAGGGCATCTCCCAAGGGAGCGTCAAGCAGTGACCCACGCATCCTCAGTTCCGATTCTCGATCGGCTTGCCGCTCTCGAACCGGGCGCCAAAGCGCCAACGATTGCTTCGATCTTCGTGGGCGCGAGTGCCCGTCCGGCAGCTTCCGGCGCGACTCTCAAGGTGGAAGATCCGAGTACTGGCTCGGCCCTGGCCAATGTCTCTCGCGGTGCAGCCGAGGACGTGGATGCCGCCGCCACGGCGGCCCGCGACGCCCTCTCGGGACCGTGGTCCGCAATCACGCCACAGGCGCGCGGCGCGATGCTTCTCGACCTGGCTAACACAATAGAAGCGCACGCCGAGTTGCTTGCCCGGCTGGAAGCCCTCGACGTCGGCAAGCCACTCAGTCAAGCACGCGGCGACATTGGCGGTGCCGCCACAACGCTCCGCTACAACGCCGGCGCCGCCGACAAACTGGAAGGCATTTCAGTCCCGCTCGGGTCTGATTTTATCGACTTTACCGAGCTGGAACCGCTCGGTGTGACGGCGCACATCATGCCGTGGAACTTTCCGCTCGGCATGGCCATGCGCTCGCTGGCGCCGGCGCTGGCGGCCGGCTGCACCGCCGTCCTGAAGCCGGCCGAGCAGACGCCGTTGACCACCCTGGCCCTTGCCGAGCTCGCCCTGGCCGCCGGCTTCCCGCCGGGTGTCGTCAACGTCGTCACCGGTTTCGGCGAAGAGGCGGGCGCTGCGCTCGCGACCCATCCCCTCATCGACGGCGTGACATTCACAGGGTCGGTTGCGACGGGCCGGCTGGTCGGGGCTGCCGCCGGCGGTATGTTGAAGCCCGTCGTTCTTGAGCTCGGCGGCAAGAACCCGATGATTATCTTCGACGATGCCGACTTCGACCGAGCTGTGGACGCGGCACTCGATGGCGCTTTCGACAACTGCGGCCAAGTCTGTTCGTCCGTATCGCGGTTGCTGGTCCAAGATGGTATCCGCTCAGCCTTTCTCGACCGATTTGTCGAACGGGCAAGCCAGCTTAAGGTCGCAGCGGGCCTCGACGATGCGGACATCGGCCCGCTGGTCTCCGCCGAGCAACACGCCAAGGTCCTCGGCCATATCAAGTCGGCGCGAACCGACGGCGCGACCCTCCGACTGGGCGGCGGACAGCCTGCCGGTCTCGATCGCGGCTACTTCGTCGAGCCGACCGTCTTCCAAGACGTCGACCCGGCGAGCGCAATTGCCCGCGAGGAGACCTTCGGACCGGTGGTGACCGCTTTCCCCTTCTCCACGGAAACCGAGGCCCTGACACTCGCCAACGCCCTGCCTTACGGACTGGTCGCGGGCGTCCACACCAGCGACATCGATCGGGCTATGCGCTTTGCGCGCCGATTGGCCGCGGGATCCGTGTGGATCAACGGCTGGTTCATCGGTGGCGTTCAGGCGCCGACCGGCGGCGTCAAGGACAGCGGTGTTGGACGCGAGCGCGGCATCGCCGGCATCCACAATTACCTGAGCATCAAGAACATCGGGATTCAACTCCATCCGTCGCCGTCGGACGGCAGGCCAGACGACTGAACGCACTTCAGCACAAATCGCAGACTCCAGGATCAGATCAGCATGTCAGGAATTTCCAACATCACTCACCACGATATCTTCCGCCACCCGACCCACTGCGTGAATCAGATCGCGGCGCGACGATTGAAAAACGGCGACATCCTTGCCGTGTTCAACGAGGAGCGATTCCCCTTTCACCACGACAGCGGCCAGACGCTGATGACCCGATCGACCGACGGTGGCGTCACCTGGTCGGAGCCAAGGATCGTACTGCCGTGGACCGATACGACCGGCAACTGGGACTGCGGCATCTGCGAATTGGATGATGGCTCGCTGATCGTCAACCTGACGATGACGGCTTTCTTCAAACGCGGCATCAAGACCGAACAGCCATCCTGGAGCATGCAACCATGGACGGAGGAATGGGGCGACTGGACCTGGGCGTTCAGGACGCAAGGATGGCTCGGCACCTTCGTCGTGAAGTCGATTGACGGCGGCGAGACCTGGAGTGCGCCGGCGCCCTGCAATGTCCGCCCTCTGAAACATGGCGGCTGCCGCCTCGGTTGCTGGCAACTGCCGTCCGGCAGTCTGCTGATGGGACTCTACGGGCGCATCCACGGCTATGGCGAAGAGGGCGAAGGGGAAACCACACGCTCGGCGCTGATCCGCTCCGACGATGGCGGCCTCAACTGGGAATACTATTCGACCTTGGCCTTCGACCCGGCTTCAATCATCGACTATGAGGAACCGGCGCTGCTTCGTCTGAACGATGGGCGATTGGTGTGCTTCATGCGCACCCACGTCAATCCGAGCAGCGACGCCAAGAACATGGTCATGACTGTGTCCGAGGACGACGGCTTTTCGTGGACGCCACCGAAGTGGACGAACATATGGGGCTACCCGGCCGACATGATCAATCTTGCCGATGGCCGCTATCTGATGGTCTATGGCTACCGCCGGGCGCCCTACGGGGTGCGCGGCATCGTTTCCGAAGACGGACTCGATTGGGATGTCGCCAACGAATTCGTGATTCGCGAAGGCGGTGTGCCAATCGGCGCCGAGGGCGGCAAGCCCTCCTCCAGTCTCGGTGGCGACTCCGGAGCCGGGGGACACACCGGCGGTGGAGTGCACAGGGACAATCCGGGCCTGTTCCAGCATATCGGCTACCCGACCGTCGTTCAGGCCACCGACGGAACCATTGCCGCCTGCTACCACGAATGGAGCGAGGACGAGACACCGCTACAATATGTCCGGTGCACGCGCTTCCAGGTCACGTGACGGATGGGCTCGGGAAGCCAAGGCATGGTGTCATCCACCGGGATGCGGAGCGCTACTCGGCCCACCCGCATTTGGCTGTTACCGCCAACGGAACCTGGCTCCTCGTCTTTACCCAAGCGCCGCAACGCCACGTCGTTCTGCACCCGCCGCTCGACCCGGAGTTTCGCAACATGATGATGCGATCGCATGACCAGGGCCGAAGCTGGACCGCGCCGCTGGCCGTGCCAGATGAAGAGTGCATAGGAATGGAGTGCGCCGGGCTCACGCCGCTGGCGGATGGCGCGATCCTGCTCAATCAATGGCAGTTCGGTTGGGTCGACCCGGAAACCGACGCCGCCGAGCACCAACATTTTGCCGCCCCGGAGGTCCTCGCCCTGCTCCACGCCCGCTCGCCTGAGTTTGCTGGCCTCCATCCGGACACGCCGGTTGACCTGGCCACCCTGTTTCCACAGGCACGCAGCGGCGGCGCTTGCCGGGTGCATCGCGCAGCTAACCCATGCGCACCGTTTGAACAATCAATAGAAGTCAACACGCGACCATACGCGGGTGGCTACGGTATGCGCGGTGGCCTGGAGCTTCCTGATGGCGATATCCTCCTGCCGCTGAGCGACGTTCCATACTACCGCACGGTCTTTGTCGTGCGCTCATCAGACGGTGGTCAAACATGGAGTCGGCCAGTGACCGTTGCCTCGCACGAGGCATGCGCGTTCGAAGAACCGGCGCCCGTGCTCCTGCCGAATGGGCGCATCCTCATGATGCTGCGCGAGAACACCTCACGGGTCCTCCATAGTGTGTGGTCGGCCGATGGCGGTCACACCTGGAGCGCGCCACAGGCAACCGGCATCCACGACTATCCGGCGGACCTTGCGGTCCTGCGTGACGGGCGCATTGTCATGGTTGCCGGGCGCCGAAATCCACCTTTCGGAATCGCCCTCTACCTGTCGGACAGCCACGGAGAGAGCTGGCGCGCGCCGATCATGATCCGCGACGACCTGCCGGACCGCGATCTCGGCTATCCGAGCCTGGTCGAGCGGCGTGACGGCGAATTGTACGTCGCGTATTACGGCCGTACCGACGGCGACACCACTGCCATCCTGTCGACGACCGTACCGCGGCATATCCTCGACGATCGAGAAGAGAACCATGGCACAGGTTGAGCTGATTGGTGTCGACAAGCGGTTCGGCGAGGTCGAGGTCATCCACGACATCGACCTGGTGATCAACCACGGTGAACTGGTGGTGTTTGTCGGGCCGTCAGGCTGCGGGAAGTCGACGCTGCTGCGCCTGATCTGCGGTCTAGAAAACCTGTCTGCGGGCGCGGTGCGGATCGATGGCAAGCCGATGCGTGGTGTCGATCCGGCCAAGCGCGAAGTCGCGATGGTGTTTCAGTCCTACGCGCTCTATCCGCACATGAATGTCGCGGACAACATGGGCTTCGCGCTCCGCATGGCCGGTATCAGCAAAGCGCAGCGGCGGGAACGGGTGAGCGAAGCAGCGCGCATACTACAGCTCGACGAGCTGCTTGATCGCCTGCCGAAGGAACTCTCCGGCGGTCAGCGCCAGCGGGTCGCCATTGGCCGCGCCATCGTCCGCAACCCGCAGGTTTTTCTGTTCGACGAGCCGCTTTCGAACCTCGATGCCGAACTGCGCGTGCAGATGCGATTGGAGATTTTGAACCTGCATCGGCAGCTCGGCGCCACCATGATCTATGTCACCCATGATCAGGTCGAGGCCATGACCATGGCCGACCGGATTGTCGTCTTGCGCGGTGGAAAGATCGAGCAGGTCGGCACACCGATCGAGCTCTATTCAGCACCCGACAACCTCTTTGTCGCCGGTTTCATCGGTTCGCCGAAAATGAACCAGCTTTCGGCAACCACCCGGTCCGTCAAGGACGGCATCGCCGAGATCGCGATCGACGGCGATGATGGCGGTGTTCTGACGATTCCAGTCGGTGCCGAATCCATCACCCCTGGCGACCCGGTGACGCTGGGTGTCCGACCTGAGCATTTCATCGCGGCCGAGGACGCCGCGGCGACGATCCGTGCTCAGGTGGAGTTCGTCGAGCATCTTGGCGGAACCTCGCTTCTCCACGCCCCAGGGCACCCGGCCGGTTCCCTCGTGGTGGAAACCAGAGACGGACCGCCCCCTGCCCCCGGACCGCAGCGCTTCGGGATCGATCCGGCGCGGGCTCATCTTTTTGTCAAATCCGGACGCGCCGTGCCACGGCCGGGTCACCCGACCGCTGCCGCCTGAACCAGGAACACACGTACTCCCGGCTCCGCCCTATCGCTTCCAGCTTTCGTCCGGCGGTGGGCCATACTCCTGCAGCATGCAGGAATAGACCGCCGTCTCGTCGAAGGGGTAACGGGATTCGATCTCCGGGGTCAGGGTCAAGCCAAGTCCAGGCGCCGTCGGCCGGACCAACCGGCCCTGCTCGATCCGCCCCTGGTCCCCGATCATCTCGGCGCCAAGGCGAAAGTCGAGCATCGGGTATTCGACCAGGTCGCCGCCGGCAGCAAAAGCCGCGTGGTAGCTGGCCATGATAGCCGCAGCCCCGCCCCAGGCGTGCACGATCACGCGGACATCCTTCTCCCGTGCTGCTGAAAAAACCTCCATGACCGCGCCGATTCCCCCGATCACCGAGGCGTCGGGCTGAACGCCGTCATAGACACCATTGTTGATCCGCTCGATCATCTCCTTGGGTGTGGTGATGATCTCGCCGCCATAGACCGGAACGTCGATGCGCGCCCGCAGCTCTCTGAAACTCTCCGGACTGTCCGGACCGAGAGCTTCTTCAACGAAGACCATGCGCTGATCGGTGATCGCGTAGACAGCGTCGATAAACGCGACAACATCTTCGACCGGTTGTGGCGGATCGGCAAGGTTCTGGCACATATCGACTCCGACCCGGATGCCCCGCGCTGCGGCCTCCTCCATGATCCACGCGGTGCGGTGGACATCCCCTTTCACCGAGCGAATCTTGTACAGCCCTATACCCAGCTTGCTCAGCAGATCCAGTTCGCGAAGAAACTGCGGCTTGGCATCACAGCAGCCGCCACTGCCGTAGATCTCGATGGACTCCGCTTTGGCACCACCAAGCAAGTCGTAGACTGGGACCCCCTGGGCTTTGGCCTTCGCATCCTGCAGTGCGATCTCGTAGGCGCTGATCACATGTCGGGCGGCTCCCTGGAGTGACCAGTAGTCACACACGCTGCGAAGGTCGCGGACCCGCCGGTCGATATCGAAAGCCTCACGGCCTTCCACATAAGGACGGCAGAGGTCGACGATGGACCTGAACACAAGCGGTGCGAAGACGGCCATGTAGCCCTCGCCCAGCCCGGTCACACCATTGTCCAGCGTCACTTCGACCATGCCGATGGTGCGCTTCGGCCCGTTCGGGAAGCACTCCTTGATCTCCGGATCGTCAGCATCCGCATAGGGTGACGAGAGAAGAACACATCGGACGTTTTCGATTATCGGCACGGTCGTTTCCTTACGAGACCAGATGGCCCTCTGAATCTGGGTTCAGGCACCTACGGCGCGGACGTTGACCCAGATCGTCTTGGTCTGAACATACTGGTCGAGCGCTTCCACGCCGTTGTCCCGCGCCAGCGATCCGGACCGCTTGTAGCCGCCGAATGGCGTCTTGACGTCCCCCTCCGAGAAGCCGTTGACCGATACGGTACCGCACGGAAGCCGCCGGGCCGCGTGAATGGCACGATCGATGTCCTGGGTGAATACCGTGGCATGCAGGCCGTAATCCGTGTCTCGGGCAATCGCGAGCGCTTCTTCAAAGCCACCGACCCGAAGAACACCGAGGACCGGCCCGAAGATTTCCTCCCTGGCGATCGTCATCTCCGGTTTTAGGTCGCTGAACACGGTCGGCTGGATGAAGGTGCCCGGAGCGCCCTCGGCCGAACCACCAGTGACCAATCGCCCACCCTCTTCGCCACCGCGGTGAATGTAGCCCATCACCTTGTCCTGATGTTCTCTGGTGACCATGGCGCCGATATCAGTGTCCGGATCGAGGGGATCGCCAACTTTGAATGCGTTTGCCCGGGCCGCTACGCGATCAGTGAACTCATCGGCGATCGATGCGGAAACGAGCTGGCGCATGTTGGCCGAACAGTTCTGGCCGCCGTTCCAGAACGCGGACATCGCCGCGTGCTCGATCAGATCGTCATCCAACGCGGCGTCATCGAGCACGATGAACGGGCTCTTGCCGCCCATTTCAAGTCCGATGACCTTGAGGTTACTTTCGCCGGCATAACGGAGAAAATAACCACCGACTTCCGTCGAGCCGGTGAACGAGACGATGTCGATGTCATCGTGCCGGCCGATCGCCTGACCGGTGGTCTCTCCAAGCCCAGGCAAGACGTTGAGCACGCCAGCCGGAACGCCCGCCTCAACCGCGAGTTCCGCCAGTCGCAGCGCAGAGAGCGGAGTCTGCTCTGCCGGCTTGACTAGGGTCGAACACCCGGCTGCCAGCGCTGGCGCCAGCTTCCAGGCTGCCATCAGCAATGGAAAATTCCATGGCAGGACCAGACCAACAACCCCGGCCGGCTCCTTGACGATCAGGGCAAGGGCATCCTCGCCGGTTGGCGCCACCTTTCCGAAGGTCTTGTCCGCGAGCTCGGCGTACCACTGGAAAAAGTCGGCGACTTCGTTGCCAATCTCGTGCAGGCAGTCGGTGATGGTCTTGCCGCTGTCGACGCTTTCGAGAACCGCTAATTCCTCCGCGTTGGCGCGCACCAGATCGGCAAGCCGCAACAGCGTTGCCTTGCGTTCCTCAGGTGCGGCTCTCGACCAGGTTCCTGCGTCGAAAGCGCGACGCGCAGCTACGACAGCGCGATCAACATCAACCGCGTTGCAATGGGCAACGGTGGTGATCACTTCGCCGGTCGCGGGGTTGATCGTCTCGAATACGTCACCGCTCGCCGCGTCGGCAAACGCGCCGTCGATGAATGCCTTGCTTTGCGGCTTCAGAGCCGAGGCGAGCGAATGCGTTTCTGTCTTGGTCAGAGTGGTCATCGGAGTCGAACCTCTTTGAATAGGTGAATGGATGCGGGAATTCGCTACCGTGTTCGGCGTACGGAGATATGCCACGGGATGAGAAGACGCTCAGCCAGTGTCACTGCGCCAAACAGCGCCAGGCCAAGGGCGGTGAGGAAAAAGATGCCAGCGAAAGCGAGGTCCGGGCGCATGTTGCCGGTGACGATCTGGATGTAGAAGCCAAGGCCTTTGTCGGAGCCGATGAACTCGGCAATCGTCGCACCGACCGTTGCGTTGATGGCGGCATATTTGAAACCCACGAAGCACTGTGGCATCGCCGCCGGCAGGCGGACCTTGAAGAAAGAACGCCACCAGCCGGCGCCGGTCGAACGCGAGAACCGAGTCAGTTCCTCGCTCAGCGAGTTGAAGGCAAGGATGGCATTCAGCACGATCGGAAAGAAGCATACCAGAACGACGATAATGATCTTCGGCAGGAGGCCGAAACCCAGCCACGAAATAAACAACGGCGCAAAGGCGATCTTCGGCACCATCTCGAGGCTCACAAAGAACGGATAGATGGTCCGCCGCAGCACAGACGAAAACGCAATCGCCAGACCGAGCGGCAGGCCGATCACGACCGAGATGACATAACCGATGACCGTCTCTGAACCGGTAACGTAAGTGTAGTAAAGCAGCCGGTCGATGTCCGCCCACCCCTTCGAGACGATAAGGCTGGGTGGCGTGAGGATGTATCGTGGGATGTCAAACAGAGCGATCGAGTACTCCCAGACCAGGAAGAAGGCGGCAAAAAACGCCAGAAACATCCACGATCGACCGATCCAGGCGCTCAGCCGGGCCGTCAGGTCAAGGCTTTCATATGACTCCGTAGCCATGGAAAATCTCCTGGATGGTGCGTTCGTGCTCGATAAACTCCGGTGAGTTCTTGACGTCAAAGTCGCGCGGGAAAGGGAGTTCGATCGGGATCAGCCGATCGATCCGCCCCGGACGCGGCGTGATCACAGCGACCCGGGTC
This sequence comes from Hyphomicrobiales bacterium, assembly GCA_024222895.1. Classification (GTDB taxonomy): domain Bacteria; phylum Pseudomonadota; class Alphaproteobacteria; order Rhizobiales; family Kaistiaceae; genus Bauldia. The sequence continues at coordinate 25,040 of JAAEOR010001071.1, forward strand.
GATAACTGGATCGCTTCCTCGATCGAATGGGTCACGAAAACGACAGTCGGCTTCTGCTGCATCCACAGGCGTTGCAGATCACTGCGGATCGACTCGCGGGTCATGGCGTCGAGCTTACCAAGCGGCTCGTCGAGCAGCATGATCTTCGGGTCGTGAACCATCGCCTGGCAGAACGCCGCCCGCTGCTGCATGCCGCCCGACAACTCATACGGATGCCGGCCGGCGAAGTCCTCCAGATGAACCGACTCCAACAGCATGTCTATGCGTTCACGGAAATCGGCGAGCGGCAGGCCGCGCAGCTCGAGCTGAAGTTCGATATTTCCGCGCACGGTCCGCCACGGCACCAGAGTGTTGTCTTGGAACATAATGCCGATATCGGTCTGTGGGCCGTTAACGGCGTGGCCTTCCAGTTCTATTTCGCCGCTGCTCGACTCGAGCAGGCCGGCGATCATCAGCATCAAGGTGGACTTGCCGCAGCCCGACGGGCCGAGAAGGGAGATGAACTCGCCCCGGGCAATGTCGAGGTCGACCGGACCGAACGCGTGTACCGCGCCGCTGCCCGAACCAAAGGTCTTGGAGACTGTTCTAAGCTCGATCAGGCTGGACATCGCGGCGACGATGTGTCGGTCGCGGCCGGAACCCAGTCCGGCCGCGCACCTCAGTTTCAGTTGACAAAGTCGTTGGTGTAGAAGCTCGCCGGATCTGCATCGGGATCCAGATCGTTGTACTCCTTCATCAAACCAACCATGTCGGCCCAGTCCGAGTCGACGTTCAAGCCGAGTTTCTTGTCGGCATTGGCGTTGGAGTAGAGGACGCCAAGCGTCACATCGAGCACCGCGCGCGCCTGCGCCTTGCCTTGATCCTCGGCCATGGTACCGCCAACGATGTCGGCCATTGCCGCCACGGCGGCGTCCGGATCCTTCTCTGCCGCTGCGTATGCGCCAACGGTGGCGTCGACAAAACGCTTCACCAGATCCGGATTCTCGGCGACGGTGTCTTTGTGCGTCGAGATGCAATAGCCGACCTGGTTCACTCCGTAATCGGAATAGGGGAAGGTTACCGGGTCGTCGCCGCCATTGGCCTTGATTTCGGCGGGCTTGTCGTCGAGACCACCGAGAATGCCAACGGCATCACCCGAGCCCTGCAGATAGCTGGAGACAAGCGCCCCGTCCGGCACATTGGTGATGCTCACATCATCCGCGCTCAATCCGGCATTGGCGAGAACAATCGGGAAGAACGTGTTGACTCCGGCATTGGCGGTGGTGAGCAGCGTCTTGCCCTTCAGGTCCTCGATGCGGCTCACGCCTGCATCGGGACGCACGATGATTGCCTCGGTCCCCATGGCGTCGATCACGGCGACCGACACCAGCGGCGCACCCTGTGAGGCCAGAGCCACCATCGCCCCGCAGGAGCCATAGGCAAAGTCGCTGTCACCATTGGCCACGAGCCGATGGGCGGAACTCGAGCCGTTGCCGGAGCGAATGTCGAGATCGATCCCGGCGTCCTCGTAAGTACCGCTGTCCTTGCCGAGCGCGAAGCCGGCATGAGACCCATAGTACATCCAGTTCAACCTCAGGCGAACGTCGTCCTCGGCCAGCGCGCCACCGGCTGTCGTCACAACGGCGACGACTGCGGCTCCTGCCAACATGTGCTTCAGGTATGACATTGCGTTCCTTCCTCCTTATTTGACCGGCTTTGCCCGGCTCCTCAGTTGCGCCCGAAACAGTGTCCGCCCGGGCATTACGACAGCGATGTTTCGAGATCGGCCGCACGTGCGCCCAATGTCACGATCCGCCGCCGGTTTCCATCACTTGGCCCCCGCGCCGGCATCGGCAACGGCAACGCGCGGCGCACCAATTGCCCGCAGCATGGCAAGCGTTCTGGTTCGATAGAGATCGCGAACGTCGCGAGTCGGCGGCCGGCAGCGACTGCTCGGCAAGCCAACCAGCTCCATGCAGAGCTTGTCGAGGTAGCCGTCGCCGCTGGTGTAATTCTGCTCGATATCGACCCACAGCTTGTAAAACGGCATCGCCTCTTCAACGAGCGTACGGGCGACCTCGGCGTAGTTGGCGGCACTGATCTGGTCTACCAGACGAATGCCCCATTCCGGCCAGAAGTTGCAGTTGTGAACCTCGAACGCCCGCGCACCGAGCGCCGGCATGGCGCTGAAGGCGAAGAACAGGTTGTTGTCGATGATCGTGAACCGATCCGAGAAATGAGAGGTCATGTCCTCGAACTCCATCGCGTCGGTCCGCGGCGTCGCCCATTTGAGACCGACTACGCTGGGGATTCCTGCCAGGCGTTCCGCCATGGCAAACGACAGGTTCGAACTGGTCCAGAATGTGTTGTAGACAATGATGCCGATGTCCGGCTCGGCCTCCGCCGCGGCCCTAACGAACTCCTCGAAGTCGCCCTCGGTATGAGAGAAATAGTAGGGACAGGACACCTGGATGTACTGGACACCGATCCGCTTTGCCACCTGCGCGAGTCGCCGGAGTTCATAGGTGCTGGTCGTCTGGGCACCCATGGCAACCGGCGCGCGTCCGCCGACTTCGTCCACGACGATCGACGCGACCTCGACCCGCTCATCGAAGGTCATGGTGGAGAAGTCTCCGGCGGCGCCGGCAGCCAGAAATGTCGCGTAATCGCCACTCAGACCCGCGTCGATCAGGAAGCGCACGTGAGTCCGCAAAGCCGGCTCGTTGACGGGCAGGCCGGGCTCATCGCGAAACGGTGTGGGGATCGTGACGTAGCATCCCTCAAGCTCGGTTCTCAGCCTTTCAGAATCCAACGGTTCACCTCATTCGATCCGGCACACACCGAGCGTCGCCCGCCGCACGTGCAGCGGAGCCGAGCCGCAAAAAACGGGACCGACTGTCCTGATTGTTTCCCTCGCCGACCGATCCTGATCGATCAGCGTCCCGGCATTGTCGCGCCGGGCAGGCCGTAGGAATTGACCTGGCTTGCCATATTATTTACCCGGCTGGCCAGATGTCGTTAGAATGCCCACGATGAACGCTCCCGATCCGACGTCCGCCCAATGTCCTCGGTTCAACTTCCTGCTCGAGCCGGAATTTCCGTTGAACGCGTTGATCCTGGCCAGTGACGCGCTGCGGATCGCCAATCAGAACTCCGGGCGACATCTTTTCGACTGGTCCTTCGTGTCGCTCGATGGCGAGCCGGTGCGGGCCAGCAACGGTATGTGGTTCAGCGTCGACTGCGCCATCGACGCAATGCCGCCGGCCGACGTGTTTCTGTTGTTCGAGGGCAATCTGCCGACCCAGCACACATCCCGGAAGCTCCTCGGCCATCTTCGTACGGCGGCGCGGTTCGGCGGGTTGATCGGCGGGGTGGACACGGGCGCCTTCGCGCTGGCGCAGGCCGGAATCGTGGCCACGGAGGACGACCCGGAGCTGGCCCTCCATTGGGAAGCCGTGCCGACGTTTCAGGAACGGTTTCCGCAAGCCGTGCTGAAGGATCAGATTTACCTCATCAACCGCAACCGCGCCCACTGCGCAGGAGGGGTTGCCACCCTCGACATGACCCTGGATCTCATTGCCCGCTTCAGCGGTCAGGCCCTGGCCAACGAGATCGCGAACGCCCTCGTCCACTCCCGCCGCGATCCTGAAACCCGCCAGCGCGGCGATGGTTTGTCGGACGTCGAGGTCAATTCCCTGCCGCTGCGCCTGGTTCGCCTGATGGAGCAGAACCTGGACTTCCCGCTATCCCTTGCGATGCTTGCCGACGAACTCGGTGTCTCCCAGCGCACTCTGTCCAGGGTCTGCAAGCGGGCGCTTGGCCAATCGCCGATGCGGCTCTATCTCCACATCCGTCTACAGGCCGCCCGCAACTTCCTCTTCTACGAGGAGTTCACCATCAAGACCGTAGCGGTGGCCTGCGGCTTTTCTTATCCGGCGGTTTTCTCTCGGGTGTTCAAGCAGCAGTTCGGCCAGACACCGCGCGAATTTCGCGACAAATTGCGCGAAAACCAGAACCTGGCCGTCCGGCCGGAGATCCAGCGGCTGATCACGCGGCCAAACGCCTGATCGCCGGACACCATCTTCCGTTGCGACAACGCGGTGCGCATCACGGAACCGGTGTCGACTTCACGATGATAGGATGTGATCCGGGATCGCGATGCGAGGAAGCGCCATCTCGGGGACACACTGATTTGGTGTTACTTGCGTCGAAAACACGCCAACCTACGTATCAGATTGTGCAAACAGACGCCCCCGACATGCGTGCTTCGAGGGCCGCTCTGCGCCCACCTCAGCATGAGGCCGTTGTCGATGGACCTTGAGCAAGAGATGCCAACTCACGAGAACACCTACCTCCTCATCCTGAGGAAGCTCGGGCAGAGCCCGAGCCTCGAAGGACGCACTGAACCAGGCGCCGCACCCCTCAGAGACCCGGGATACGATACTACCTAAAGGCGGAGCGCCCTATAGATCTAGACGCCGTTGGCGCGGAGCTTGCCATCGATGAACGTCTTCGCCCTCGGGATATCCGCTTCCTCAAGATGCTCGATGATCATCGGGATGTTCGGGTGCTTCCTGGCGAGCAGCTGGAAATAGAGGTCGTAGTTCAACTCGCCGAGTCCCGGGGCAGGCAGCTCGATCTCTCCGACCCCACGGAAGGTGTGGCTCTCCAGCGCATCATCGTCACCGATGTCGGCGTGCTTTTCCGACTTGTCCTCGCCGGACCGCTTCACGTCCTTGGCATGGGCGATCTTGACCTTGTCGGAGAGTGTGTCGAACACCTGGTGCAGGATCTTGTCCATGTCGTCGATGTTGTGGGTCTCGAAGTAGTTGGTCGGATCCATCAACAGGCCCAGCCCGGGATGGTCGACCTGAGCAAACATCTTCACCGTCTCCTCGACCGAGCCGACGACGTTGTTCACATAGGTCTCAAGCAGGAACATCGAGCCGTGGTCATACGCGGTCTGGGCCAGGTCTGCGATGATCGCCCGGCACTCCTCAAAACCCTCTTCGGTCTTGTTCTTGGGATGGTGAACCCATTCGCTCTCGGTGTCGAACGTACCGGTTTCCGAGATCACATAGCGCGATCCAAACTCTCGGGCGTTACGGATTATCTCCTTGAGGTACGAAACACGCTCTTCACGGCCGGCCTTGTCGGGGTGGACAATATTCGTGTAGCCGGAAACGGCGCAGATCGGCAGATCGTGATCGCGAAATGTGTCGCGAACCTGCTTTGCCTTGTCCTTGGTGATCTGACCGGCGGAAAGATCGACATCCTTGAAATGGAGGTCGAGCTGGACGGTGTTGAACCCGAGCCCCCGGATCTTCTGGGCGGTCTCTTCGAGACCATAAGGGAAGTATCCGGTGAAAATGCCCGCTTGCATCATGGTGCTGTCTCCTTGATCGGCCTTTGCGGCTCAGGTTGGAATTTCGGAAAGTCTGACCGGCCGGTTTTCGGCCATGGATCGGTAGCCCGCCTCGATCAGCGCGACGGTCTTGACATTATCTGCAACCGTGAGCGCCGGAGGCTCACCGGTTTTCACCGCGTGCTGCAGCTGTTCCATCACCCCGACGAAGGCGTGCGGAAACCACATCGTCTCCCAGGTCGGGGTCACCCATTTGCCACCGGTCGCCTTGGTGGATGCATAGCTCAGCGTCGAGGCTGCGCCGGTCGGCCAGCCGATCGTGCCCTTGGCCACACCGTCGGTCCCGTCGACCCGCCAGTTGATGTGTTGGTCGTCGTCATAGTCCTCCTCACGCGGGCCCGACCACACGTCCTCAAGCGACACCGCCAGGACACCGGAGGGGAAGCGGAGGGTCGACACGGTGATCCCGTCGCCATGCTCGAAGGTCGTTCGCGGATCGGTCCGAGAAGCCGTGTAGATCTCTTCTGGATCGCCAAACAGAAAGCGGAGGACATCCAGGTGGTGAACGCTCATATTGGCCAGCGTCAGCCGATCGTATTCGGCCAGGAATGTCTGCCAGTGTGGGATAGCGTGCATGTCGATCTGGGCGAAGACGATGTCTCCGAGGTCGCCGCGGTCGAGTAACTGCTTCAGAACCCGCATCGACTGGTCGTAGCGCATGTTCTGGTTGACCGAGAGAACCTTGCCCGCCGCGGCCGCCGCGTCACGCAGCGCCACTGCTTCGCCGAGGGTAAGGGAGAGCGGTTTCTGTGCCAGGATCCCCTTGATGTGCGGCTGCTTGAGTGCCGCATAGATCAGGTCCGGTTGCTGGTCCGGCGGATAGGCGATGTCGAGGATTTCGATCGCCGGATCGCCGATCAGCGCCTCAGGCGTGTCATGAACCTTTGAAATGCCCCAGCGCTCAGCAACCGCCGCGGCGTTGGCCTTTGTTCGCGAGGCAATCGCTGCGACCGGAAAGGCTGCCTCCTTGTACGCAGCGAGATGACATTCGGCCATGATCATGCCGGCGCCGATGCAGCCGATCTTAAAATCTCTGGTTCGGACCTCGGGGTCGGGCGCGAAACCCAGACTGTCAGCCATTCGGTTCCTCCTCGCTCATTGTACCTTTTTAGATATTCTCGCTCACCTCAGCGGGCATAGCCACGCCGGTTTCTCACATCGCAAGCTTACCCGTTCTGACGCGATTCTCAGACCGATAGCTTCACCGACGCCGATAGCGGTCTGGGGCAGCCGATCTGTCGCTATGATCCTCTCCTTGCGCTGACAATCTTTTTCCATCAATTATCTGATCGATTTTCCATCAAAGTGTCAATGAGCGGCGCCCAACAAATAAACGAACCCCTCGTTTTTACCGGAGTTTGGCCTTGGTCGATCCGCGCAGGAACGAATGATGGTTTTTGATGAAATTCTTGATCCGGGACGCGGTTGACCGTCGGTGTGCCGAGTTGTGTTCCGCATCGATGATGAAAGCGAGAGCGACAATCGCGAGGCGGAGTGGCCCGGATCGCTAAGGTTCGACCGAGATAGTCCGGCGAATTTCGTCACTGCGGAAGCCGATCATGCTAGGTCGGACAACGCTCGGCAGCGCGACCACATCATAGAGCTCGGAGACAAAGCCTTCGAGCCGCAGCCAATGGGCGACATCGCCGGTCTTAAGATCAATGACATAGAGCCCGCAGCGCGGCTCGATCTTCGCCTCCGACAAACGCGCCTCCAACGGCAGGCCGGCGAAGGTCTTGTTCTCGCGCGGCTCCGACAGCCCGACAACCGCGTGACCGTCAAGGAAGGCCAGCCCGCGCAGGTATCCGGGACAGAAGGCGATGGGCTCAAACCGCCCACTCGCCGGATCAACGCGGCCGAACTCTCCGGCGCCCGAATTCAACACAAAGACGGTCCGGTCACGCAGCCGCGGAGAATGCGGCATCGACAAGCCGTGGCAGACGATGGTGTTGGCGTCAACATCGATGACGATGCCGCCATCGGACCGGTTGTCGCGCCAGCCGTCGGCCACATCGGTTTCGGAGACCGCCGTCACGTAAGCAGGCGACCCATCACGCATCGCCAGGCCATTCAGGTGGCAGCGATCTTCGGCGGCGAACCGGGTGATGAACGATGGCCGCCAGACCGGTTTGAAGGAGTGGGTCTCGCTGACCGCGGCGAGGCACGAAAACAGGGTATTGGCGAAGATGATTCGGCCATCGGCATCGAAGCCGAGGTCGTGAACGTCGATATCACCGGTGAAGTGCGCGGTCTGCGGCACGTAGACCGCATCGTAGCCGTCTCTGGTTGCCGAGCCCTCGGCCGCGTCGACGAAGGTGGTGATCTGGTTCATCGAGGCAGTCACCAGTCGAGCGCCGGAGACCGCCATGCCCATCGGTCGATCGATGGTCCGTTCGAAGACCGACAACCGGCCGGTCTCGCGGTTGCTGCCGATCAGAAAGACCTTGCCACTCTGATAAGTGGTGAATGCAAGGCTGCCACCTGTCTCCGCCAGCCACGACGCAAATTGGCGGGAGGTGTTGAGCTCCAGCCGCGGCGCTTCGGATGGCGTACCCCCTGCCCCGTCAGCCGCAACGGTCGTTTCACTATCGCTCATGGTTCGCCCGGCGGCCTCAAGCCATGACAATAGCGACACTTGTCGAGACA
>JAAEOR010001072.1 GCA_024222895.1 Hyphomicrobiales bacterium
CAGGACCGGCGCGATCGCATTGTCCATGAAGCGGCCGATCCGGGTCTCCAGTTCCAGGCCGGCGTCGGGTCGTTCGGTGATCAGCCTGTTCCAGGCGACCGTCGCGGTTGGATTCAGGCACGCCATGTTGGAGTAGGCGCCGTGGGCGCCGCGGGCTCGGCCGCTGGCCATGTGGTGACCGGGTATGAACACCGACAGCCGCGCGATCACCGGCGCCATCGCTTCGTACCAGCCGGCATCGCCGCCGGCGCATTTGATCCCGACCAGTTGCGGAACCGCCTCGGCGAGGTCGAGGTAGTCGGCCGGGGTCAACACGGTCTTGGCGTGCGGCGGGTTGTAGAGAACCAGGGGAACGTCCCCGGCCACGTCCGCGCACCGGATGAGGAACCGCCGGGCCGTCGCCAAGTCGATCGGCGTCCAGTCGGGAAGGATGACCTGCAGCGCGCCGGGTCCTAGCGATCCGGCGAAGCGAATCCGTTCCAGAGTCGCTGCCGGGAGCGGGTGGGTGGCACCGAGCTGGAAGGCCAGGGCGTGGTCTGCGCACAGCCGCGCGACCCGGGTGCTGACCTCGCGGAAGTCGGCGTCGGACTGGCAGTGGAACTCGGCAGCGGTGCCGTTGGTGTAGACGCCGTCGACACCGGCCTCGGCATAGGCGGCCACCTGCTCGTCAAGGCAG
>JAAEOR010001073.1 GCA_024222895.1 Hyphomicrobiales bacterium
CGGACCTTCCGATACAAATCCACGGTGAAAATACCCCCGCCCTCCCTGTCGCCAGAAAGGGCCAAAGTGGCCGACTTTTACGCCGCCCGCAGCCGGATTATCCCGCCGCTACCGTGGAAGACTTTTGCACCGCCGTTCTCAGCCGGATGATGATTTGCCAAGGGGGAGGCAGCGGAGAGACTGTCGGCTTGTGTGGAATAAACGATGAAGGAGGGGCAGATGGCTCAGAAGAACAAAATGTCCGCGCTGGAAGCGTTTCTATTCGCGCCGGTTAACTCGGTGACAAGGGAGCGGCTATTCTTCAATCGCCTTTATTTTGATTTGAAACTGGCCGCGGCGCGTCGTGGCTACGCTTTGAGTCTTTTTGAGCCGGACGTCGATCGCGACAAGTTCGACATCGTTCTCGATGACGGCGACAACGAGCGCAGGATTCAGCTCAAGACGCTTCTAGTCGGTGCCAGTACGTCCACATGGCCCACCAACAAGCGCTTTCTGCGTCCCGATATTTTCGATGGCAGCAGGCTTGGCATCGTGCCGGCTGATTGCGGCCTCGGGGGCGGCGTTATCGTCATCGAGATCGAGGCGACCGACGACAGCGCCCCGGTTTCATACCTCTATTCTGATTACTTCATCGCCTGCATGTTAGATATGCGCATGATCCTTGAGAGTGCATCGGCGGCGCAAACCAACAAGAAACCGGGGCGCCCGCCGCAGACTAGGAAGACTTATGCGAAGACGCTCCTGACCGAGCTTGAATCTGGCGGTCCGACCGACGCGATATCCCTCCGGCGTCAGCTCTTTGTACGCGGGAAGTCGACAGATGCGTTGCTGGCGCTGATCGGTCTGCACAACAC
>JAAEOR010001074.1 GCA_024222895.1 Hyphomicrobiales bacterium
CGAATTGGTTATCATCGGCAGATCAACTCTCAGCGATCGATCTTCGCGAGAATTGCCGCTGACCCCGTGACAACATCAAGCAGCTCCGACGTGATGGGTTCCTGACGCAAGGCATGCTCGGATCGGCTGAGTTCGTCTAGTGCATCAGCAACAAAGGGATTCAGCAACAAAGGGATTTCAGAATGACCCACGACGTGGAGTGTCGTTCCGCCAAAGACCGCCTCTGCGCCCATGCCCAGATAGGGCACAGAATCCTCCGGGTCGGGACGGATTAAACAGGCTTCAAGGTGGGTATTCAGTCCCTTGGCGACCGAGAGCGTCGGTTCATCATTCCGACCATCAAGAAACGGGGCGAGGAGTCTTCGAAACTCCAAACCGGGCTCCGATCAGCTTCTCAAGCCTCAAATGCAACCAGAAACACGCGCAAAAGAAGTCATCGCCATTATGATTAAGCAAGCGGGGATACGCCGAGTCATTGACGTTGGATAATTCCGCGCCCTGGGGGTCGGGATTGCCGGTGATCTATGCCACCTCGCGACCGGGATCCCCGCGGTCACCCAGGATCTAGCCGGTTGACGCGCATCAAGGCAGGCGGTTGCCGGTTGGAGGGGGCAAACCCGCTGTGGACAGCCGGGCCGGGTTGCGGGGATGCTTGGCAGCCAGCGAAGGGCTCGACGCCGCGCAAAGAATATGTCGAGCTCGTCGAGGCTGGAATCGGCGCGCCCGCAAAGGTGTTGCGCATGGCTCTTGAGAATGCAGTGTCGGTCGCTGGAGTTCTCCTCGGCACGGAGGCAACGATGACGAAGAGTCCCGAGCCATCAAAGGACCGGGCGGCCGGGTCCGAGATGGCGAAGGAGACATCCGGCCAATGAAACCGCGAAGCAAGCGATCCCCGCAGCGCAGCGGGGAACCCGCTCGAAAAAGGCGACGCCCGGATTCGTCTGAAGCCGCTGAGCGGAGCGGTTCAGCGTGCCCGCCCGATCAATCGTCGGCAGACGAGCCTTCGGTTGCCGTGGACAGCCATTCCGGATTCGTCGCTCTGGCTGACCGCGTTGACGAGATCGCTCACACCAACATTGCGCGCCTCACCGGGGGACTGTCGCCTGTTGCGTTGCTGGGCGCCTATGTCGACTGGCTCAGTCATCTGTCGTTTTCGCCCGGGAAGCGGATGCAGCTTGTAAACCAGGCCGCGCGAAACATTGCGGCGCTGTCCCTTGCTGCGAGTGGCCAGCAGCCTGTTCAGCGGGCCGAACCGGATCAGCGGGACCGGCGCTTCATCGACGAAGCGTGGAAGACATGGCCGTTCAAAGTTCTCCAACAAGGGTTCTTGTTGCAGGAACAGTGGTGGCAACAGGCCACCGGAGATGTCGAGGGCGTCACCCGCCAGCATGAAGACGTGGTCAGCTTCGTGGCGAGACAGAGTCTCGATACGATGGCGCCGTCGAACTTCGTTCTGACCAATCCGGAAGTCCTGCAGCGAACGGTTGACACCGGTGGCAGAAACCTGGTCACCGGATACGCCAATCTGGTCGAGGATTGGCTGCGCGCGCTCTCCGACCAGAGGCCGGTAGGAGCGGAGAAATTCCGGGTCGGTGAAGATGTGGCGGTCACGCCTGGCAAGGTCGTCTACCGCAACCGCTTAATCGAGCTGATCCAGTATGAAAGCGCGACCGCGCGCGTGCGCCCGGAACCGCTGCTGATCGTTCCCGCCTGGATCATGAAATTCTACATCCTCGATCTGTCGCCCGAGCACTCGCTTGTCCGGTATCTTGTCGACCAAGGGTTCACTGTGTTCATCATTTCGTGGAAGAATCCGGACAGCGGCGACCGCGATCTTGGCCTTGAGGACTATCGCGCGCTCGGTATCGAGGCCGCACTGGCGGCAGTCGGACAGATCATGCCCAGGCGACAGGTTCATACGCTGGGCTATTGTCTCGGCGGGACCATGCTTGCCATCGCCGCAGCGGCGATGGCGCGCGACGGGGACGACCGGCTCGCCACTCTTGGCTTGCTCACGGCGCAGACCGATTTCACCGAAGCGGGTGAACTGAAGCTGTTCATCAAAGAGAGCCAGCTGCACTTCCTCGACCACGTCATGCGTAGACAAGGCTATCTCGACGAACGGCAGATGGCCTGGGCGTTCCAGATGCTCCGCTCCAACGACCTGATCTGGTCGCGCGTAGTCCGCGACTACCTGATGGGCGAAAGACGCCCGATGAATGACCTCATGGCCTGGAACGCGGATTCGACCCGGCTGCCATACCGCATGCACTCGGAGTATTTGAGGAAGCTCTTTCTCAACAACGATATCGTGGCAGGCCGCTACCGGGTGAACGGCAAGCCGATTGCGCTCAGCGACATCCGAGCGCCGATCTTCTGTGTCGGCACGGTGCGCGATCATGTTGCGCCGTGGCGGTCGGTCTTCAAGATCCACATGCCGACGGACACCGACGTCACCTTTCTCCTGACATCCGGTGGACACAACGCCGGCATCGTCTCTGAGCCGGGTCATCGGGGCCGAAGCTACCAGGTGGCGACGAGAGGCATTGAGGACCCTTACGTCGATCCCGATACGTGGCTTGAGAAAACGCCACGACAGGTGGGATCATGGTGGCCTGAATACGTCGCCTGGCTCCAAGCCCGGTCCGGCACGCTGGTCGCGCCACCGCGGCTTGGCGGCAAGGGCGACTGCAGCCCCAAGGAGGACGCGCCGGGCACATATGTGTTCATGGACTGAGGCGCTCCGGTTTTGGTTTGCGGTTTGGTCCTCGCCAGCGCTCGCAGGCGAACGCGCAATCAGACAGGCGTACGGACGCTAGTGAGCGAACAGACGCCGCGGCTGGGAAATGGCTTCTTCGTTTCAGAAACGATAGGGATTTGTTACACTTATGGTCATGAGCGACCGCGCCAACCGTCGAGTGCCGACATCGGCTGGGTGGCCCTCAATCTGAAATGGATCAAAGCCGCTTGCCTTTGCGGCGTCCGGTCGCGACGTGTGGACTTCGACTCCGCGGCAGGGGGTCGGCCAGCCAATGGGCGACCGCAGGCCAGGCTTCGGTGATCGTCCGATGTCCCATAAAAAGCCCAAGATGTCCCGAGTCGGCCACGAGCTTTGTGATCCGGTTCCGCTGCGTGCCGATCAGCCGCTCGGTCGCGAAAAGCTGCTCCTGGGCAACAACCTCATCGTGGAGCCCCGCGAGGAGAAAGACCGGAGTGGTGACACGCGATAAATCGAGCCGGCGACCAAGGGCGACGAAACTGGCTTTCGCGAGCCTGTTCTCCATGAACAGCCACTTCACGACCTCAAGATAGTAACTGCCCGGCAGATCCAGGGTCCAGGCATACCACTCGTTGAATCGCGCCTCGAGTTGCCTGGCGTCTGCCGCCGGGACCTGCAGGATCTGTCGGATTGTTGCCGAGTCGAACAAGGTTGCGTTCCAGTATCTCAACGCGTGTCTGCCCAGTACGCGGCCGTCGCCGAGATCGACGATGTCCCCGAACACGGAAAGCGGCATCAACCTTGCACTGGTCGCAGCCACAGATTCGCCGGCGTCGATATCGATCGGGGCGCCGGCGATGACCAGGCGTGCGACCTTGGCAGGGAACCGCGCGGCATAGACCAGCGCCATCCAGCCTCCTTGGCAGAGCCCGATCAGATTGACCCGACCCCCGAGTTCGTCGACGGCGACGTTCAAATCGGCAAGCAAGCTGTCGATAGACTGAAACCGCGTCTCGGGCGTCGCCGAGCACCATTCGGTCAGGGACAGCGTCTGAATCCCCGAGGAGCGCAAGGCCTGAACCAGACTGTGGCCTGGGGCGAGATCCGCAATGGTGCCGCCATGGAGGGCGAATGGCGGGCAGATCAGGGTCGGTGTTCGGCCCGGTCTCGATTTCGTGGAGAAATCGCGCAGTCGCAACGAAGGGAGCTCGAGCACTACCTTGTTTGGCGTCGTCCATTGCGGAGGCTCTGTTGCCGGATCGGGCGGCTCGGGCGCGAGCAGGTTCGCGAATTGCTGGGCGATCGCTAATGTCGTTCGGCCTGCTTCCATGGCGAACAGGGCCGGCCACAGAAAGGGGGTTGAACCATCCATTATCTTCACCCATGGCGGACTCGAACCGCCTGTCGGTGTCACGTTTTCAGCGCCTCCCAGACCACTCTACTCCTTGCGATCCGGCCAGTGGAAATCGTGGTTCTCCGCCACGCCGCCAGCCAGAGGCTCACGCTCACCGCCCATCACGTCGTCCACGCCGCGATCAGTCCGCTCATTCGCGCTTCTCGACGCGCGTAGCGATGACGGCGATGCTCCAGTCGGTGAGGTCTCTTCACGCTCGGCTGACATCATTGTTCGTGAGTTCTGCACAATCCGCTGGCGCAGCTGATCATCTCGTTTCCGGCTCCCGGACTTCGTTCTTTGTAGCCTGCCGACCTCGGCCGGCGTTTGATCTCCGTCAGGTCTTTTCGGTACCCGCGAACCTGGGAGCGAGTTACCAAGCGGCATTCGCTGGATGACTCGCCAATTCCTTGGTGGGGCCGGTTGGAGCCATCTATGATAATCGGCACGCTGTTCTGGATCGAGTAAGGCTCCCGCTCAGCGAGAGCGACGCCTTGGTGGGGCCGACGGCGCGCAACCCTGCCGGCACCGGATGACGTGGTCGTGTGGGATCACGGCATTGGCCCCGGCCACGACGGCCACGCCCGGGCCAACGTCCAAGACCGCATTCGTCGCGACGATGATCCTGCCGCCGTGCTGCGTCTCGTCGACAGCTATGGCCGGGATGATGAGGCAATAAGAATGAGGCGGCGAGCATGATGCCGGCGGCAAAGCCGAGGAGCAGGTCTTGGGGGTGGGCCTACGCTCAGACGTCCTCGGCCTGGCCTGGGCGCTTCGGAGGCCACGTGCGTTTTCGGCTACGCAGGATTTCCTTCGGTCCGAGGCACGCCGCCACTGCAGCTCTGTCCAGCGTCTCGTGTTCCTCCAGCTCGGCGATAAGCCGTTCCAGGTGCGGGCGGTGGGTCTCAATCACTTCGCGGGCCCGCCCTTCGGCCTCGGTCAGGTAGCGCCGGACCGCCCTATCGGCCGCGGCCGCGGTGTCCTCAGAGAAGCGACGCGGCCGGGCCATCTCGCGACCAAGGAATGGGTGTTCGTCGCTTTCGCGGACGTCGACCGGTCCCACCTCATCAGACATCCCCCAGCGACCGACCATCCAGCGTGCAAGCTGCGTCGCCACGCGGATGTCCTCGTCTGCACCGGAGCTGACGCTGGCAAGAAAGACCTGCTCCGAAGTTCGCCCCGCCAACATCACGGCCAGCCGATCGTGGAGGTACTCCTCTGGCAGGGTATGACGCTCGATCTCGGGGAGTTGATGCGTGCCGCCCAATGAGCGCCCGCGCGGGATGATCGTCACCTTGTGGATCGGGTCGGCGTTCGGCAGGTAGTAGGCGACCGCCGCATGGCCGGACTCGTGAACGGCGAGACGATGCCGTTCGTCCTCGTGAATCGCCATCGTCCGTAGCGAGCCCATCATGATCCGGTCCCGCATCTCGTCGAAATGCCGCGCGCTCACGCGATCAAGGCTCTCGCGCGCGGCAGCCATTGCCGCCTCGTTGACCAGGTTCTTGAGATCGGCCCCGGAGAATCCGGGCGTCCCTGCTGCGATCCGGTCCAGATCCACGTCAGCGGCGAGCGGCACCTTCTGGCCGTGCACCTGGAGGATCGCGACCCGGGCCTTCAGGTCAGGGAGCTCCAGGGTAATGTGCCGGTCGAAGCGGCCAGGGCGCAACAGGGCCGGGTCAAGCACGTCCGGGCGGTTGGTCGCGGCAAGCACGACGACGGCCTCATGGCCCTCGAACCCGTCCAACTCGGCCAGGATCTGGTTGAGTGTTTGCTCGCGCTCGTCATGGCCGCCGCCGACCCCGGCGCCTCGGACGCGGCCGATGCTGTCGAGTTCATCGATGAAGATGATGCTCGGGGCGCTCTTCTTGGCGTCCTCGAAGAGCTTGCGGACCCGCGAGGCGCCGACACCGACGAAGACCTCAATGAACTCCGAGGCGGAGATATGGAAGAATGGCACCTCGGCCTCGCCCGCGAGCGCCCGGGCAAGCATCGTTTTGCCCGTTCCGGGCGGACCCTGAAGCAGGATTCCATGCGGCACCTCCGCGCCGAGACGTGTGTAGCGGTCGGGATTGCGCAAGAATTCGAGAAGCTCGGCGACCTCGGCCTTGGCGTTGTCCTGGCCGGCGACGTCGGCGAAGCGCACCTTTGGAACGGACTCCGACTCCACCTTCCGAGTCCGCGCTCCAAGCAAATCACCAAGGCCGCGACGCCCGAAGCCGCCAGGCAGGGAGCCGGATACCCGCCGTATGATGAAGTACCAGAAGCCGAGGATCAGCACCCACGGCAGCAGCGCACCCAACCACCCCGACCACGCACTGGGCCCTTCCGTTGCCACTTCAACGCCATGCTCATCGAACAGATGGAGAAGGTCAGGATCGTTGACCGGCGGCATGCGCGTAGTGAACCGGCTCGAAGTTCTGTCGGGCACGACTTCGATGGCGCCACGGAACGTGCCCGAGATCCGATCAGCCTGAAACACGACCGTATCGACCTCACCCTGCTCCAGCAGCGACTTGAACCGGGAATAGGGCACCTCGATCGGCACCGAGCCGCCGCCGTCAGGCTGCTGAAGAAGCACGAAAGCTATGTATGCCGCGAGTCCGACGAGGATCCACGTCGCTATACTAAAGGCAGGCTTCTTCCGCGGATCGCTCATCGCACTCAAGCGGCCAAGGCATGATCGCAGCGCTAAACAAAGCATACCGCGTCACACCGTACGGAATATTGATGCCGATCAAGCGAGAGTCATGCGTGACCGAGGAATTGCTGCCGCAGCAGCGGCCTGGATTCCGGAGCGAAGTGCAACAGCTTCATGAGAAGCGGATTTGGACGTCTTTACCCAAGCTCGGCCAGGATTGCTTGGTAGGGGGTTTTGAAGCCGAGGCATTTACGTGGTGTGAGGTTTCGCGGTCAGGAGGAGGTCCTGGATTTCCTGGTCGGAGAGGTTGTCGATGTCGATATCTCGCAGCAACCATCGGCTCGTACTGGCGCGAACGGGCGACGGCTCGCCGATTGAGATTGCCGTGCGGTGCCCAAGTGTCTAGTCTGATTGCCGGAACATATATTCGTTCTCGAACATGGGCCTAGGGAGTGCAGAAGATGCCACCTGCGAAGTGGTTTGCTGTTGTTGTGACTGTGACGGGCCTCGTTGGAACACAGGCATTAGCGGCCGGTGATCAGGCGGCGGGTCAGAAACTTGCGGAAGAACACTGTGCCCGCTGTCACGACATCACCGCTGACGGAGCCTTCAAACAATATCCTCCAAGTTTTGCGTCGATTGCAGCATTTCGGTCGAACGAACAGATCTATTATCGGATCCTCTATCCGCCCATGCACCGTTCCATGCCAGTGTTCATCGAATACATTCTCCAGCCCGGTAACATTCAAGACCTGACCGCCTTCATCGTATCGCTGGAAAAGAAATAGGTTGTCCGGCGTCGCACGAGGAGCCCAAGAGCCACCTTGTCCTGCGTCGCCCATCGCGGAGGCTTGGTCGCCGGACCAGGTGGGCTCGGCGCGAGGAGATTCGCGAATTGCTAGGCGACCGCCGATGCCGCACGGCCCCGAGCGGGCTCAGGCGTTCGATCTTTGACTGGCGCCGCCGCCGCGTGAACGCCATGTGGTCCGCCGCGGCAGGTTTGTAGCCCGCCCTGGGGAGGTGAGAACGGCGGTGCAAAAGTCTTCCACGGTAGCGGCGGGATAATCCGGCTGCGGGCGGCGTAAAAGTCGGCCACTTTGGCCCTTTCTGGCGACAGGGAGGGCGGGGGTATTTTCACCGTGGATTTGTATCGGAAGGTCCG
>JAAEOR010001075.1 GCA_024222895.1 Hyphomicrobiales bacterium
ATGTCGGTGGCAAGTATCGGCCGGAATCGATTGCCGCCGCGATCCGTGACCGTTTGATCCCGCTGGCCGATATTGCCACACCAAATCGCTATGAACTGGCCTGGCTGACGGGAACCGAGGCCCGGGATCACGCTGACCTGGTGCGAATGGCGGGGGCGCTGGGGCCCTGTGAGACGGTGGTTACATCTGCTTTTGCCCCGCCCGGCCGGATCGGCAACCTCCTGGTCACCGGACGCGAGACGGTCCTCGTGGCAAACGGGCTCCATCCGAACGTGCCGCACGGCACCGGCGACTTGTTTTCAGCGCTCTATTTCGGACATCGGCTTGACGGTTTCGACCCACCGCTGGCGCTTGAACACGCCGCCCAGGCAACGCGCGGATTGATCGATCTGGCCCGTGAGCAGGGCGACGACGAGATGCCGCTATCCGGCGGCCAGGACCTGTTTCCCGCGCCATCGTCCGACCCCGCGGCTGTGGCGGAAAATCGAACTGACGACCAATCGTAGCG
>JAAEOR010001076.1 GCA_024222895.1 Hyphomicrobiales bacterium
CCCATCTCGCTCGCCAGCGCGGTGATATGAGCGCCGGTCGCACCACCGGCACCGACCAGAACAAAGTCGCGCGGATCATCACCCCGCTCCACCGACACACGGCGGATGCCGTTGACCATATTGGCGTTGACGATGGTGAACATACCGAATGCGGCGCGCTCGGCCGAAAGACCAAGCGGTTCAGCAATGTCGGTGACGATCGCCCGACGGGCTTTGGTTTCGTCGAGCGGCAGTCTGCCGCCGACCAGTCCCTCCGGATTCAGATAGCCGAGCACCAGATTGGCATCGGAGACGGTTGGCCTTTCACCGCCACGTCCGTAACAGGCCGGGCCCGGCTCGGCACCGGCACTTTGCGGCCCCATCTGCAAAATGCCGAGTTCATCGATCCGGCCGATCGATCCGCCGCCGGCGCCCAGCGTCTCTACCTGGATCATCGGAACGCCGAGTCGATAGCGCAGGAAGTCGACATTCTTGGCAATGTTGGTCACGCCGTTCCGGGTCAGGGTGATGTCGAACGACGTGCCGCCCATATCGACGGTGATGATATTGTCCTCATCCAGCGGCCGGGCGACATGCAACCCGGCCTGTGGTGCCGAAGCGGGGCCGGAGTTGATGGCGTAGACG
>JAAEOR010001077.1 GCA_024222895.1 Hyphomicrobiales bacterium
GAGTGCCTGCAAATCCCCGGGCATGGCGGCGTCAATCTCCAGCCGGATGACTGAACCGCGCCGGCGGCGCTTGAGGGCGCTCTCGAAGAACCGGACAAGATCTTCCGCCTCTTCCTCGATCTCGATGTCGGAGTCACGGATGACCCGGAAAGCCCCCTGCCCTTCGACGGTGTATCCCGGAAACAGGCGGTTGACGAACAACGTCACCGCCTGCTCCATCGGAATGAAACGATCCCTCTGGTCGCTTGAAGCCGGTAACCCCAGAAAGCGGCCAAGTGTAGCCGGCATGCGCATCAGCGCCGTCATCGGCCGGCCGCCGGCGCGACTCAACTGCAGCGCAACGGTCAAGCCGAGATTGGGGATGAATGGAAATGGATGGGCAGGATCGATTGCCAGCGGCGTCAGCGCCGGGAAAACGGACTCGAGGAACCGGGCTTCAAGCCATTCACGCTCGGCATCTGCGACTTCGCTTGCCTCGACCAGAACAATGCCTTCCTTGACCAGCATCGGGCGCAGTGCCGCCCAGGCCGCTTGCTGGTCTTCGGACAGCACGGACACCGCTTCACCGACCTGGTTCAATTGTTCGCTCGGGGTCAAACCGTCGTCGCTGAAAAGGTCGATCCCCCGCCGCTGTTGTGCCCTGAGGCCGGCCACCCTCACCATGAAGAACTCATCGAGGTTGTTGGCCGAGATTGACAGAAAGCGAAGGCGCTCGAGCAACGGCTGCAGATCGTTGGTCGCCTCTTCCAGGACACGACGATTGAATTGAAGCCACGACAGCTCACGGTTCATGAACCGCTCCGGCAGGCCACGGAGCTGAACCCCGTCAGTCCAGCCGAGTCTGTCGGCCCCCTCCCGTACGGCTATTTCCAGGTTTTTCTGATCCATATCGAACTCACGACGCGGAAAACGGGACCATAGTCGCGAATTGTGACGATTTCGCCAATTTCTGGAACCTGCAGCGCGGTTATCGCTCGGACCCCAAAGGTAACTCGCCGGCAGAAGCCATGACATCGAGCACCTCGGCCGCCAGCCGTGTCGTAATCGCACGGTTCTTTGCCAGCCCCAGTCGATCGAGATGGTCGGCGACAGAGTTCGCAGCCTCCAGCGATCGCTCCATCCGCACCAGAAGAAACGCGATCACTGCCGGCTCAACGACTAGTTGACGGTCTGCCAAGAGCTTGGCCAGGACTTGTCCAAGGAGCGCGTCGTCGGGCGCCTCCAGCTTGATCACGTTGACCGCCCGCAGTCGCGATATGAGATCGGGCAGAGACAGGCCAAGCGATGATACCGGGTGGCGGCTGGTCATCAGCAGGCTCACGCCTTGCTCCGCGGCCGCATTGACGAGATGAAACAGGGCCGCCTCATCAAGCCGCTCCGTGTGCAGGTCCTCCACTGCAATTGCTGCGTTCGGACGAACGCGTACCGGAGTGCCCTGGTCA
>JAAEOR010001078.1 GCA_024222895.1 Hyphomicrobiales bacterium
CCCGAAGTCCGACTCTGTTTGCACGAACTCGAACATGAGGTCTCGCGACTCCAACTGCGCCACTTCTGTGGCCGGCAGCGTAGGCACCTCTGGAGTGAGGCGGCTGGTGTCGTTTGGGCAGGCAGCGCTCTCTGCCTCATCGACCTCGACCTCGCCGCTGATCGGACGGAGATCGATTTGAGCGCAATCGCCGACGGATAGGTCTGCGATCGCCGGAACCTCCTCGATCGGGTAGCACCGCTCCCGGCCCGGGTAGTCCTCGCCCACGAAGCACGGCCCCGCGGCGTCCGAGCTACTGACACGGATGAGCTCGCCCGGAAGCGGCGCCATCTGGAGGGCGACGACGAGACCAAATAGGACCAGCAAGCCGCCCCAAGCGAGGATCGCGCCGACAGGGATCCCCACTGCGAGCCAGAGCGCTGATCGCCTCTTGCGACGCGGGTGCGGGCCTGGAGCTGGAGGTGGGGGCCGTCGCTGCGGTGGCAATGCGCTGCCTTGGGGAAGGGGAGCCGGGTCTACGGGTGCCGTGGCGACCGGATCATCGGTCCGTTCCGGTCGCTCATCCCCCACTCGCCCATGATGGCAGGACGTCTGACGTCGCGGTCTTCGTCCGGTGGGCCGCG
>JAAEOR010001079.1 GCA_024222895.1 Hyphomicrobiales bacterium
CCCTTGGCGAGAACCTTGTTCAGATCACCTTGCGGATTCTCGCGCCGGCGTTGTTCGCGCTGGGTGTGTTCGCTCTGCGGGCCCGCATCCGACGCTGAACCCACCCCACGCTGCACAACAACCGATCGGGTGGTGCCGGGCTGTCGACGTCGCGTCGAGGACCTAGGCGCCGTACACGAGCTGGACGAGTCGTCGACGCTCGACGTCCTCGAGGAGCCGAAATGCCCGCACCTACCTACCGGCCGGCCCGCCCGCCGGCGCTCAGAGCGCCGCTCACGAGCTCCGGGTCGGTCGTGCTCGAGTATTCCGGTTGGTGGGTGGCCAGTGGATCTGTAGGAGATCTCCGGTCTGGTCGAGGTCCTCGTTGACGGCGTCGAGGACCTGGTGGTGTTCGACGGGTGGCAGCGGACGGTCGTGTCTTGGACTAGAAGGAGGCCGGTGGCTACCACATTCAATGCGTTGCCGGTATGGGAACAGAACCGGCAACTAGAGAGCATCGCTGCGGGTGGGTCGTGCGGTAAGTGTTTCGTGGGGGCGGTCATCGGCCAGGTCCTGCTCGAACGCATCACACAAGCAGCCACAGATGCCGGGGACGCCGCTGGTCTCGATAGGCCGGTGTTGGTGGACGCCAACTTCTCAGGCGCACATTTCACCGGCGACGCCGACTTCGAGCGGTTCGAGTTCCGTGGCGACTTGCGCGCCGCACCCATCGAGGTGGACGGCGAATCCCAGGCCGTCGTCATCGAAGGGAACGCCACCCTGCGGTGGGCGAACATCGAAGGGGACGCCACCCTGGTCGAGGCGACCATCGGCGGGAACGCCAACCTGGTCGGGGCGACCATCGGCGGGAACGCCAACCTGATCGGGTCGTCGATCGAAGGGGACGCCGACCTGGGCGGGGCGACGATCGGCAGGCACGCCAACCTGTTCGGGGCGTCGGTCGGCGGGAACGCCAACCTGTACGAGGCGACCATCGGCGGGGACGCCGACCTGTCCAAGGCGACGATCGAAGGGGACGCCACCCTGGTCGGGGCGACGATCGACGGGAACGCCAACCTGATCGGGTCGTCGATCGAAGGGGACGCCGACCTGTCCAAGGCGACGATCGAAGGGGACGCCAGCCTGTTTGGGGCGGAGATCGGCGGGTACGCCACCCTGTCCGGGGCGACGATCGGCGGGGACGCCACCCTGTCCGGGGCGTCGGTCGGCGGGGACGCCACCCTGTCCAAGGCGACGATCGAAGGGGACGCCCGCCTGGTCGAGGCGACGATCGGCGGGAACGCCAACCTGGTCGGGGCGACGATCGGCGGGTACGCCACCCTGTCCAGGGCGACGATCGAAGGGTACGCCAACCTGGTCGGGGCGACGATCGGCGGGTACGCCCGCCTGGTCGGGTCGTCGATCGGCGGGTACGCCAACCTGGTCGGGGCGACGATCGAAGGGTACGCCACCCTGTCCGGGGCGGAGATCGGCGGGTACGCCAACCTGTTCGGGGCGACGATCGCCGGGAACGCCACCCTGCGCCGGGCGAAGATCGAAGGGTACGCCGACCTGCGCGAAGCGACGATCGGCGGGGACGCCGACCTGGGCGAGGCGGAGATCGGCGGGGACGCCACCCTGTCCAAGGCGACCATCGGCGGGAACGCCGACCTGTACGAGGCGACCATCGGCGAGAACGCCACCCTGTCCAGGGCGACGATCGAAGGGAACGCCACCCTGTCCAGGGCGACCATCAGCGGGAACGCCGACCTGGTCGGGGCGACCATCGGCGGGACCGCCGACCTGGTCGGGGCGACGATCGAAGGGAACGCCACCCTGGTCGGGGCGACGATCGAAGGGAACGCCACCCTGGTCGGGGCGACGATCGGCAGGGACGCCAACCTGGTCGGGGCGACGATCGGCAGGGACGCCAACCTGGCCGGGGCGAAGATCGGCGCGGACGCCACCCTGGTCGAGGCGGAGATCGGCGGGGACGCCGACCTGTTCGAGGCTCGTGTTGACGGTGGCTTGACGTTTGGGTGTGAGGTTGCGGGTGGTGTTGATGCGACAGGGTTGAGTGTCGAGGGCGCCGCACCAGACCAAACCCTGCAGGTCGGCGAGAAGTTCGTGTTGAAGCGGGCGCGTTTCGCCAAAGAAGTTCGGTGGGAGTTGACCCTCGGGGTGAAGGGCTGGTCTACCGAGGGGCTGCGGCTCGGGGAAGGCGGCCAGATCATCGTGACCGGAGGTGAGCTCAACTTGAGCGGCGCCACTATCGGCGGCCCCCTCGAAATCACCACCACCGCCGAGGAAGGTGGCGGATCGGAGGGGCAGCCGAAGCTTGTGTCGGTAGAACGAATGGACCTGTCCGCCCCGGTAACCGTCGCACCGGGGATCGACGTCCGCGACTGCAAATTCGGTCGGACCCCAA
>JAAEOR010001080.1 GCA_024222895.1 Hyphomicrobiales bacterium
GAGCCGGGTGGTGTGGCGGGCTTGTCGGCGACGGTCCACAGCATCTGGGCGAACTCGGCGCGGGTCGTGTCGTCGTCGGGTCGGAACGTGTAGTCGGGATGGTTGGGTGCAACGATCCCCCAGAACTTCACGCGGTCGAGGTCGTCGAGATCAGGGTCGCCGGGGCCGACATCGATCCAGCCATCTGCGAACATCTCCGCGTCGACCGTCCAAACCAGTCCATCGCCACCAGCGTCGGGCTCGGAGTAGTAGCTGATCGCCATCGACGTCTCAGAAGACAACGCAGGGTGCG
This sequence comes from Hyphomicrobiales bacterium, assembly GCA_024222895.1. GTDB lineage: Bacteria > Pseudomonadota > Alphaproteobacteria > Rhizobiales > Kaistiaceae > Bauldia. The sequence goes on from JAAEOR010001080.1 coordinate 293, forward strand.
CGTAGGTGTCGCGGCACTTGTCGCCCGCACACGCCGCCGGGGTAACGGTGACCGGGTCGGACCACCTGCCGGTGGGGTTGTTCGCAACCCGCAACGACACACTCGAACCGTGCCCCGGTGTGGGGCCCCAGGTGAGGTAGCTCATAACCCACTTGGCCATGTCGGGGTGCCAAGCAATGCTGGTCACCTCACCGGACCCCGACGTCCCAGCGACCGTCATCGCAGCGGTACCCGGATCGGGTATCGCTGCGGTGAAGGCGGTACCGTCCCACCACTCATATGCGGCCGGGCTCGCCACCGAGCCTGCATGAACCCGACCCACCTGGCAGCCGGTGACCGAGTCGGGCTGACAGCGGTACACATACACCTCGAATCCGACAGGATCGGACCCAGATACGCGACCGAAACCCGCCATCACCTCTGTAGCCGGTGCGCCACCGCCGGGCGCTGTGGTCGGAGTTGGGCCGTCCCACAGATAGTCAGCAAGCACGGTTGCTTGGAGTGCGCCGGTGGGTGGGTTCGTCGTGTCATAGAAGAACTGCGCGACACCGATCCCACCCGAGCCGACCTCGGCACCTGCCGAGAAACAGACGTGTTCGAAGAAGACCGTTACGACGTCCACCCAGTAATACGGGAACACGGACGCCGACAATGGCCGCACACGGCGCTCATCGGCGCTCGCCGGATCACAGCGGTCATCCCAAGCTGACGTGGCGGTGATGAACTGAGACGGATCACCGCCACCGTCCAATACGTCGAGCGGCTCAGCCAGATTCGCTGAGGCCGCGACCGCGGCGGAGTTCTCAACTGCCGGCGCGGTGGCAGGCGGCACAGTCGTGTCACAAAAGATCCACAATGCGCCACCGTCGGACAACGGCACCGACAAGCCACAATCTCGCAGCAACGTGACCGGTTCCGGTGGATCGACCTCCACCGCCTCAGATGCTGTCGCCGACCGAGAATCCAGGCCCGTGCCGGTGAAGTACGGCGGCTCACACGCCACCAACACCAACACACCCACCACCAATAGCGCCGTCCAGCGCCATCCACCTGCCCACCGCGCCATGTTGCCCTCCCCGGCATTATGAAGCTGTCAGATGGCCGTGACCCTCCCACACAGCGAGCGGGGACACAAGCACACCTCGTGACGCTCCGCAGAACGGCTCCACCTGGCGGCTGGTCGACCGACCGCGTGTGATCCCGAACGGGCCGTTCTCCCGGTCTCCACTCCGCGTGCCGCCAATCAACCGAACAAGTCGCCGCCGAGATCCTGCTCCACGCTTCTGCCTACATGCTCTCGCTCCCGGGGGAATTGCCACGACCGCCAGTTCGGCGCGCATCTCGGCGGCTTCTCTTCGCCCTCCGAACAGCGAAGACC
>JAAEOR010001081.1 GCA_024222895.1 Hyphomicrobiales bacterium
ATCGTCATGGTTAATGAAACCTTGACACACAACGAGAATGTCAACAGGCCCTAGGCAGCTATGCGCCAATCAATAGACCCTTCGCAGTATTGATTTCGGCAATTGCTCCTGATTCGAGATCCTTTTCGGGGTCGAGACGCCCGTGCGTGCGAGGGGCCTTACTACCCACGGACTACTGGAAACAGGTGTTCGGCTCGGCTAGCATTTCGAGTGGATAGATTTCGATCAGCCATAAATGAAGAAGGACCAAAGATGATGTCCCATTCCGCCGATATCACAAAGGCGATCCCAGGTGTCGCAGGACTAATGTCCTCTATTGCGGTTGCCGCTCTTCTCTTCATGCCCTCTTCGGTCGCGCAGGAGCCGGAACAGCTGCCGCAGACCCTGTTCACCAATGTAAATGTGTGGGACGGAACCAGCGATGGATTGTCTGAGAATCAGCGGGTTCTGGTTGAGGGCAACCTCGTCAAAACGATCGGCGATGAGACGCTGGAAGCAAACGCCGACGCTACGGTCGTTGACGGTGGCGGACGTACGCTGATGCCGGGTCTCATCGACATGCACACCCATCTGGCTCTCCTCCGGCCCATCCAAGAGGTCGAGACGACATGGGACGGCTTTGCACTGGGCGCCATGGCAAGCGAATCGATGCGCTCCTTCCTCGACAAGGGATACACGACGATCCGCGATATCTGCCTCGGCATGCCGGGTATAGCTAGGGCGATAGAGAGGGGCCTTATTACCGGCCCGCGCTACTATCACGGTGGCGCCTGCCTCTCGGGTACATCCGGACACGCAGACTGGGATCAAGTGAATGCCCCGAAGGGCAGAGAGGGAACATTTGAGCGCATGGGTCTTGTTAGCATCAATAACGGCCCGGACGAATATCGGGAGGCCGTTCGCTGGAACATGCGCAACGGTGCGAGCGTGATCAAGTTGTTCGTCGGTGGTGGTGTCGCGTCGCAGTTTGATCCACTTGAGTCTGTCACCGCTACAGCCGAAGAGATTCGGGCAGTGGTCGAGGCGGCGGAAGGCTTTGGCACCTATGTTTGCGTCCACGCGTTCAACGACAAGAGTGTCAACCTTGCTCTCGACAATGGCGTCCGCTGTGTCGAGCACGGGTTTCTGATGGAAGAGGCCACTGTGCAGCGCATGGCAGAAGAGGGGCAGGTTTTGTCGCTCCAGGCCTGGATCGGTTACAAGTCGTTTGCCAAGCCTGAGGAAATTACCGGCTTCACCGCCGAAAGCATCCGGAAAGCTAAGGATGTTCACGCAAATACGGACAAAGTGATGGGTTGGGTCAAGAAGTATGGGGTCGAAACTTTTGCCGGCACCGATATGTATGACTCAACCATGGTGCCTCTTGTTGCCGAGGATCTGGCAGTGCGCCAGCGCTGGTTCGAGGATGTCGAGATCCTGAGGCAGAACACGTCGAACGCCGCGAAATGGCTGGCGGCGACAGGACCGAAGAACCCTTACAAAGAAGGGCCGCTTGGGGTCGTCGCACCTGGAGCTTACGCCGACCTGATTCTCGTAAAAGGCGATCCGACACAGGATGTCTCGATCCTGTTCGACCATGAGAACAACATCAATCTCGTGATGAAGGACGGCGAGATCTACAAGAACACGCTGAACTAGGCGGTTGCTCGGATATCGAACGGCGGGGCGATCATATCCCCGCTGTCCTTGCCCGCAATATGGATGTCTACAAGAGGCCAAACTCGTCATTCCCGGAAAGATCGACCTACGTCCGAAAGGCGGCCCGGAAGCGAGGGTTTGATACACACTCTTTGCGCGCGGGGTCTCGCAGACGCAGCAAATCAAAGGTAGTTTTGCATGGGTTTTTGGGTCACGGCGCAAACGACCGTTTTTGATCCAGCCCATACAGATTGCTCAACTTTTGGATGAAAAAGTGAGAACCCGCGAGTGTCCGCTCCGAGCCCTTTGCTGACGCGGATTTGGAGTCGCAATTTGAACAGCTTGCGGAAGTAGCCTTAGAACATAAACAGCAACAAGTTCTTCAAAAGTCGGGCCAAGGCAGGCATTGGCACCGCTCTGCCTCAAGGCCATCCAAACGCCCCTGAGATAGAACCACCATCACGCAACACCAGGCGTCTCCCCTACCAGACATGTAAAAACATGCTCAGATTGGTCGAGCGCGAGGCGGCAGCCCGCCGTCAACGCCGTCCTCAATCACCCGCGCCCAACGACAATCCCCATAGCGTTCGTAGAACGCCATAAGATCCACATCCCGCGATTTCGTGCCTTGGCGCTTCTCCGACGCGAGCAGCCAAACCAACCTCACCGCCTACGCCCTGCCGCGTCCGAGAAACCTGCACAATTGCCGTCGTCACCCTTCACTGAAGCTATCTATTCACAGGTAAGGTCAAATGCCGCTACCCGCCTCCCCTCATCATCATTAAAGAACCTAACGCTTCCTCTTGCACCAGCAAACTCACCTGTCCCACCAACAACAGGGTATGAGTTGTCTGTTTGCGGAGGAGATGGTTTTGAAGGATCAGACATTCGATAGGTGCCAATGTAGCTGATATATCCGTTTGGCAATGTCATATGCGCGTTCAGAACTAACCGATAATACCCGTCCTCATTGCCCGGAACGATTTTCGAATGGAAGCTCTCGAATCCGATCTCAGTTCTTTGTTCGTTGTAGATGCGGACCAGTCCAATGCGGCTGTCGCCGACACCAAGTCCGGATTCCTCATGATCTACATGCCGGACTTCTACCTCGCCTGGATAAACGTTGAACTTGCCACAGTGAGGGGCTTCGGCGGCTTGGACGGGCTGGCCGGTTACCGCGGCCAAGCCAAACGCGGCAAGTCCAGCTGCGTGTTTCATTCTCAACCTCAAAGCTTCGGACAACGGTGTATACGTCCTTCAACCGACATTTCCCAGATGAACGCCAGTTGCAGCATCAGGGTAGCCATTTGGGCTCCCCGCGGCAATCCGGAATACGATATGGGCCGCCGATGTTGCCGCTGGCGTCAAGCATGGCCCTGCCCGGCCGCTGACGGCTCTATTTTCCGTTAACAAGTCGCACCTCTCCCCTGGTTCTTGCTGGAACGCATGACAACCGAACGCGTCACGCCGGCGCTGGATCGGGCGGCGGCCGCAGTTCGGCGATCAGCCGCAGTATCTCGACGAACAGGCCCCTTGGCACCGCGACCTCAGCCAACTGGAACGTGACGTACCGGCCATGCGTGACGATCCTGGCGCCAATCCCCGCCTGCGCGGGGACAAGCCTTGACGAGCTTCTCCTTTAGGCTGGTCAACGACCATTGTTTGACCGCCTCCGGCAGCGCCAGCGTCCGCATGAAGTTACCAAGATTGTAGGCGAGCGCATGGAGCTGAAGCCGCACGGCATTGTTCTGGAACCGCCGGCATGACAGCCGGGTCCACACGATCGCGTTCTTGCCTTCCTTGATGTGCTGCTCGGCCGTGCCGCGCTGATTGTAGAAGGCGACCACGCGCGTGGCCGGTCGGGTCAGGTTGGTGACGATGAAGCCAACGCGCGGGACAAGTTCGCCCGGATGCCATTCCACCTTGGCGACAACCCGGCGCTTC